>JAYUCM010000001.1:0-2764 GCA_043740355.1 Acidobacteriota bacterium
CGTCCGGCCTCTTCCCGTGCCGCTCGCGGGGCTCAAGGGCTACACGGGCGCCGCGGTTCTGGACGACGGATCGATCGTGCTCGTGCTCGACCCCGCGAACTTGCCTCTTGCCTAGGCGATGTGCTTCTGGAGCCGGCTCCGGATCTGCTCCTTCGAGAGCGTTCCGATGAACTGATCGACCACACGACCATCCTTGAAGATGACGAGCGTCGGAATGTTGCGCACCCCGAACCGCGCCGTCAAATCGCCGTTCTCGTCCACGTTGACCTTGGCCACGGTGGCCTGCCCTGCAACCTCGCCTGCTATTTGATCGAGGTGGGGGGCGATCGTCTTGCACGGTCCGCACCAAGCGGCCCAAAAATCGACGAGCACCGGACCCTGCGCGTTCTTGATGGTCTCGTCGAAGCTATCGTCGGTAAGATGCACGATCTGAGGGCTCGCCATGGTGTTTCCTCCCCGAGTGCCCGCCATCGCCAGACGCAAGCAATCTAGCACGCGGGACGACGACGGCTCCCGCGGCGGCGGCCCCGCGCTCGCGCACGCGCGCAGGCGATTCGGCCAGAATTTCCTGACCGATGCCGTGACGATTCGACGGATCGTCGCCGCGCTCGCCCCCGGCGTTTCCGAAAACGTCCTCGAGATCGGGCCGGGCCGCGGCTCCCTGACGGAAGCGCTGCTCGAAGCGGTTCCGGCGATCGCGGCCATCGAGATCGATCGCGACCTGGCGGCGCTCTTACGCGCCCGCTATCCCCACGATCGGCTGCGTCTGATCGAAAGCGACGTTCTCGACGTCGCGTTCGACGCCCTGGCTCCGTCGACGCCGCTCGTCATCGCCGGCAACCTGCCCTACAACATCTCGAAGCCGGTCGCGATGAAATTGGTAATCGAGCGCCGCGCCGTGCGGCGCGCGGTGCTCATGTTCCAGCGCGAGGTCGCCGACCGCCTGACCGCTTCGCCGGGAGAACGCGCGTACGGACCGCTGACGGTGCTGACGGGGCGCGCGTACCGGATCGAGCGCCTCTTCGACGTCCGCCCCGGCGCGTTCCGCCCGCGTCCGAACGTCGTCTCCACCGTGACGCGTTGGACGCGGCGCGAGGACGAAGCCCTTCCTCCGGAGCTCGTCGCACCGCTCATGGCGGTGCTGCGCGCGGCGTTCGCCCACCGGCGCCAGACGCTTCACAAGAACCTGCGCGGCGTCCTCGCAGGCGGCGACGCCGCAGCCGTCCATCTCCTGGCGCACGCCGGGATCGACGGCGCGTTGCGCGCCGAGGCTATCCCGCCTTCCGGGTTCGTCGCGATCGCGCGCGCGTGGCCGTCCTGATCGATCCGCTACGGTATGATGGCCCTCGTGTCCCGCGCCCTCCCACTCGAAATCATTCCGCTCGGCGGCCTCGGCGAATTCGGCATGAACCTGATGGTCTACCGCTACGGCGGGGACTGTCTCGTCGTCGACGCCGGGATGATGTTCCCCGGGGCCGAGCACCTGGGGGTGGACGTCGTCGTCCCCAACATGGAATTCCTCGACGATTGCGGCACGCTCCACGCCGTCATCCTCACGCACGGACACGAAGACCACATCGGTGCGCTCCCGTTCCTGCTCGCCCGCCGCGACGTCCCGGTCTACGGGTCGCCCTACACGCTGGGCCTGGTGCGGGGCCGCCTCGCCCAGCACACGCTCGACGTCGCGCCGCGTCTGCTCGCGCTGCCGACCGGCGGCGCACCGCTCGAGCTGGGCCCGTTCACGGTCACCACGCTTCCGGTCTCGCACTCGATCCCGCAGTCGTCGATGCTCGTCCTCGAAACGCCCGTCGGGCGGATCGTGCACACCGCGGACTTCAAGCTCGACCCCTATCCGCTCAGCGAGCCCGGAACCGACCTCGCGCGGTTGGCGCGGCTGGGCGAAGAAGGCGTGCTCGCGCTTCTGTCCGACAGCACCAACGCCGAGCTCCCCGGGTTCACGGCGGGCGAGCGCACGGTCGGGCCGGCGCTCGACGATGCGATCGCGCGGGCGCGAGGACGCGTTCTGGTCACGACCTTTTCGAGCAACATCCACCGGCTCAAGCAGGTGATCGACGCCGCCGCCGTGCACGGAAGGAAGGTCGCGATCGTCGGCTCGTCGATGGAGTTCCACACCGACGTGGCCACCCATCTGGGCCTCCTGCGCATCCCCGCGGGGATCCTGGTGACCGCCGAAGTCGCGATGAACCTGGCGTCCGAACGCGCCCTCTTCCTGGTCACGGGCTCCCAGGGCGAGCCGAGCTCCGCCCTCGCCCGCATCGCGGTCGACAAGCACCGCGACGTCGTGATCTCCGACGGGGATCTCGTCCTGCACAGTGCGCGATCGATCCCCGGAAACGAAAAGAGCATCGGCCGGATGATCAACCATCTCCTGCGTCGCGGCGCCACCGTCGTCACGGCGCAGGACGCTCCCATTCACGTCTCGGGGCATCCGCGCCGCGACGAGCTCGCGCTGCTGATTCACCTCCTCCGCCCCAAGTTCCTCCTTCCGATCCACGGCGAGTACAGGCAGCTCGCCGCCCACGCCGCGATCGGGCGGAGCTGCGGCCTGGCGGCCGAGCGCGTTCTGCTCGCGGAATCCGGCGATCTGGTCGCCTTGACCGACGACGACGTGAGGCGGGTCGATCGCGTGCCCGTGGGCCAGGTGTTCATCGACGGCGCCCTCGACCGGGTCGATTTCACGATGCTGCGCGACCGGCGTCAGATCGCCGGCGACGGCATCGTGGTCGCGGTCGTCGCGGTGCAC
>JAYUCM010000002.1:0-16836 GCA_043740355.1 Acidobacteriota bacterium
CGGCGGACGATCATCACGTTGGCCGGCTTGACGTCCCGATGGACGACGTTGTGACGATGGGCGAAGTCCAGCGCCTCGCAGAGCTGGCGAGCGATCTCGACGCTGCGCTCGATATTGCGGTTCGGCTCGTCCTTCATGAATCGGGCGAGATCGATGCCGTCCAGGAATTCCATGACGAAAAACGGGCGCCCGTCGACTTCGCCGTGGTCGTAGATCTTGATGATGTTCGGGTGATCGAGATGCGCAACGTACTGGACTTCGTTTTGAAATCTCGAGCGCGCGTTCTCGTTCCGCGCGAATTTCTCGCTGAGGAGCTTCAGCGCGACGACGCGGTCGAACATCTTCCCGTCGGTGGCCTTGTACACCTCCCCCATGGCGCCGGCGCCCAGGAGTTCGACGAGGCGATACGATCCGATGGATTCGAGCTGCATGAAATTGGTCCTGCGTCGGCGAAGCGGTCATCTTACAAGGTCCGGGACGGATGGAAACAACGACCGGGCGGTTTCCGCTAGGATAGGCGCCGGAGGTCCGCCGTGAGCAGCACCGAGAGCCCTTCCGGCCAAGCCCCCGGACCCCTCGACGTGGATGTCGAGCGCCTGGATTCCTCGATCGCCCTATTGATCCCCAAAGGCGGGCTGGACGGCGAGCAGCTCGAGCACGCGTTGCGCTCGAGCATCGGGACCCTCGTGGCGGAGGGCGTGACCGGCCTCGTCATCGACCTGCGCTCCTACGCGGTCCTGGATTCGTCGGGCCTTGGAGCGCTCGTGGCGAGTCGCGGCGACGTCGCGGAGGCGAGCGGCGCGCGCCTCGTGTTGACCGGTGTCGGGCAGGGCCTGCATCGAACGCTCTCGCGCTCGATGCTCCTCCAGGTGCTTCCCGTCTACGAGACGGTCGAGCGGGCTTCCGCCGCCTTGCGGGCGTGACTCGCGCGAAGGCTCATGCGTCCGTTTTCGTCCAGCCGTCCAGTTTCTCCTTGAACGTCTTTTTGAAGTACGTGTCCCAGATCTCCTCCGGCGTGAGGTTGGATAGGTCGCTGTGGGTGCGCGCGAAATCGGCCCAGGCCCTCTCGTAGTCGGTCAGGATCTTCTTCGACCGCGCGAGGATCGGCTCGGGATCGATTTTCGCGAGAAGCGCCGCGACCGCCTTCGGAATCGCCCCTTGGAATGCGTCCGGAACGCCCAGGATGAACCGGTTCTGCGCGTCCATCGTCTTCCTCAGCTTTCGGATCGAGCCTTCTTCGTCGTTGAGCACGGCGAGGATCTGCTTGCGCACCTGATCCTGGGCTCCCTTCAAGATCTGGGTTCCCATGCCCCCCGACGGCCCGCTCTCGACTTCGTTGAGAAACGCGATGCGCCCCCGCTCGAGCATGTGTATGAAGTTGACGAGTTCCTGCGTGAGGCGGAACAGGCGGACCTCGCTTGGAGGCAGGCCCAACTGGTCCGGGTCGACCTTCTTCCCCGCAATCGCTTCCTTCAATCCCTTCCGAACCGCCTCGATCGATCCTCCCGCGACAACAGCTGCCGTGGGCGCCGCCGCTTTCGCGTCGATTTCGCTGCGCATCTTGGCGTTCTCCCGGAGCAGCGCATCGCGTGTGGTGCGGAGGGAGTCGCGTTCTTTCGCGAGCGCCTCCTTCTCGGCGCGGACCAGGTCGAGCTCCGCGCGAAGCCTTGCCCCGGCGGGATCGCCCTCGACTCCCGCGGACGGGCGCGCTGACGGTCGAAGCGTCCCGAGGGCCCTTTCGAGCACGGCGTTTCTCTCGGTCGCGGGGACCTCCGCGAGTTGAAGGTCGAGCTCGCGGGCCAGCGCCGCGCGCCGGCGCGCCGCCGGGTGCCCTTCATGCTCCTTGCGGGTGGCGTGCAGGCGCGAAACGAGGCGGGTTACGGGATCGTCCGAAGGCGCCGGGGCTTTGCTCATCGCACGTCACCTCTTGGGTTGAGGCGAGATCGTCAGGTTGACCGGATCGGTGCGGTACAGGCCGACCACGAGTTCGTCGTTGCCTTGTTCCGCTTCGGATGCGGGGTGCGCGTAGCATACGAGATCCGCGAACAGCACACCCGCCGCGATGCGCGTTAACCGCCCGTGAATCGCGACTGACATTGGCGTTACCCCTTCTGCCCCCATGGTGCTTTCGTCAGCGAGCCGTCCAATTCTAGTCGCGGTAGCCCATGTTGCGCCGCCTTGCTCATCGTGTCGACGCGCGCATCTGCTTCCTGCGCCACGTCCGGACGACCACGGAGCCGGCCCCGGTCAACGCGCCAAATGCCGCGACCTTCTTGAAGCCCAGGGCGAGCGCACCGACGGCAAACCCGCCGGCGGCGACAGCGCCGATCGCAACGCCCCCGATTGCAATAGCTCCTATCGCCACGACGCCGACCGCGACGCCGCCGATCGCGACGAAGCCGACCGCAACGGTCCCGCGGGCGATGAAGCC
The DNA here is from genome assembly GCA_043740355.1 of Acidobacteriota bacterium. GTDB lineage: Bacteria > Acidobacteriota > Polarisedimenticolia > Polarisedimenticolales > DASRJG01 > DASRJG01. Next base: position 2,432 of record JAYUCM010000002.1, read on the forward strand.
GAACTTGATCCGCCTCTCTGGGTTCATGCGATGGGGCGCCTCCGATGGTGAGTGCGCGCATTCTCGCACGACGCCGGCCGCGGAATCGCGGAGACAAGGAGTAGAATCCGTGAATTCTGGACGGTCGCGTCCCAGGAGACTGAAGCATGGGTGGTGGCGACGACGGGCTCGCCCTCGGGCAGAAGATCGTCACGTTCGCTCGGGGCAAGCTCGGCCAGAAGGTCGCTCCCCGGGGCGAGTGCTTCGATCTGGCCGACGCCGCCCTGGGCGCGGCGACCGCGAAATCCGCGAAGGACTTCGGGACGGTCACGGAGAGCGCCGACTATGTCTGGGGGGACGAGGTCGACCCGAAGGACGCCGCGCCGGGAGACGTTCTCCAGTTCCGAGACTACGTGATCACCGTCACGACGACTGTCCTGACGATCACCAAGACGCCCGGCTTCACCGACGGAAGCCGACGGGAGACCGACACCCAGACGATCACGAGACCCCACCACACCGCGATCGTCGAGAGCAACGACGGCGACGGCAAGCTCACGATCCTCGAGCAGAACTTCATGCACGTGAAAAAGGTCAAGCGGCACGTCATGCCTTGGAAAGCGTTCACGGTTGGGCCCACCAAGAAGCTCACCCCCATCAAGGGCGGCGGCTCGTCGGAGACGACGACGACCGTCTCCACTTCGGTCGAGGGCACGCTCTGGGTTTACCGGCCGAAGGCGAAGTGACGATGGTCGAGCTCCACCGTCCCCCCGCGATCCTCGACATCCTCGAGGAACACCTGAGCGAGCTCGGCGACCTCTGGGAGCAGCGCGAGCGGTCGATCTTCTCGCCCGAGTGGACGCTCCAAGACCTGTCGGCGCATGAGGAGCGCGCCGAAGCACACCTCGACGGGCTGCGCATCGGCGCCGCAAACTCGGTCGATCTCGCGCGGCCCGCGCTGTTGTCCGAAGAGCCAGGGGTAGCGATCGCCGCGACGTTCGTGTTGATGGCCTTCGATAGCGTGGAGCTCGAGCGCGAGGTCATTCAGGCTCTGAAGTCCGCTCCCCCGAAGAGCCGTGACGGCATTCGAATCGGGCTCCACCACGGCGACATCAAGCGGCTTGCGGCCGAGCTGGCGGACATCGCAACCGCGGCGGAGCCCGGGGTGCGCGCCGCGGCACTCGACGTCTTGGCGTTCCACCGCCTCCCGCCCCCGAAGGGCATTCCCATGCTCCTGGGTGACCCCGACCCCGGCGTCCGCCGGCTCGTCTACGACGCCGCGGGCAGGTTCGGCGGGCCGTGGAGTTACGACGTTCTGCGGGATGCGTTGGACAGCGACGTCCCCGCGCTCCGCATCGCCGCGTTGCGCGCCTCCGCGAGGATGGGCCTCATGGGGCTCGACGACAGCTGCCGCCAGACCGGTACGCGCTTGCAGAACCCGGTCCCCGAGGCTCTGGAGTTTCTCGGTGTCTTGGGAAACCCGAAGGACCTTCCCATCCTGCAGAATGCGATGTCTCGCCCGGAGCTCGCCGGTGCTGCGCTTTCGGGAATCGGAAAGCTCGGATCCGTGGCCGGAATTCCCGCGCTGCTCGACGCGATCAGCAACGAGAAGCTCGCGCACGCTGCGGGACGCGCGTTCGTCCGATTGACGGGGGTCGCGGCGGCGGAGATCTCGTCGGCCGACGCTGCGGCGCCGCCCGATCCTGCGAAGGCGCGCGACTGGTGGGAAAAGGAAAAGGGCCGGTTCAAGGCGGAGGGGCGCTGGCAGGCGGGGTTCGACGTTTCCAAGACCCCGTTCGGCGAGCACTTCGACGCGATGCCGCTCGATGCGCGACTGGATGTGTATCTCGGGGCACGGGCGAAGGATCCGCAGAAGACGCCGGACCGGGAGCTCGAGAAGCGGCCAGGTTTCCCCGTCGCCTAGATTAGTAGTGGAAGATCCTCTGGTGAATCGACGTATCGAGGATCCACAGCCAACGCGACATGTTCTCCCACGTGGCCGGCCCGGTCCGGAATCCGGTCAGCGTTGCCGCCGACGCTGAACTCGAGGCGGCCGGAGCCGATCTTCCGACGACGATCTCCTCGTCCGCGAAAGTCAGCTCTTCCCCGGCCGCCGGGTCGAGCACGAGCCATCGTCCGAGGAGGATGTCGTAGCCCGCGGCGACCATCGAATGAGCGCTGTCGCCCGAACCGATGGCGGCGATGACGGGACCTCGAGTCGCGATGGCGCGATGAAGGTCGTTCGGTCCGGTGATGATGGTCTCCGTCATCCCGAGAGCGCGCGTGTAGAAGTCGGACCAATTTGCGGAGGCGAGTCCGGCTTCCAGCGATTGGAAGCGCGCGCCGATGCGCGTGTTGAATTCCACTTCGTTCGATCGGGGAAAGCGGCGCAGATAGAGCATCTTGCCGGTGGCCCGCCAACAGGTTTCCGAGCTCTGTGTGAAGAGCGGAACATCGCGATGAACGAGCGTCGGCTGCCGCTCCATGGGGCGAATGCTGTCCAGATCGGGAATCTGTATTCGCTCACCGGGCTGAATCAAGTCCGGGTTGGTTCGGGCCTCGCGGAACGCGGCGTTTTCGGTCGCGAGGTAGATGTTCTGCCAGTAGCGGATCCCGTGTCGAACGGCTATCCGTGACAAGTTATCGCCGGAGACGACGACATACTCCCTCATGGGACTCCCCCGTTTCGTGCGGTTTCGGCAGTGTGAACATTCTGCCACGGTCCTCGGATGGAAGAACCTCGGCACACGGTGTTTGGATCCCGTCGGCAGTCACGGTATTCTACCCAGGAAGAGGGTGGCGCCATGACCCGAAGAGAAGATTCCCTCGGTCTTGCACTGCCCGTGACGACCGACACCGAGAACGCGTCGGTGAAGGTCGGCCGCCTCGTCGACGGCAGCAGGCCGGAGGGACTGGTCGTCGAATTCGACGGCAATACGAACGGTCCGCTCGCCGCGCGCTCGGTCGTGTCGCCCGAAGAAGCCACGATTCGCGAGGCCGTGACCAATCGCCAGCCGGTCCTCCTGCTTTTCGAGAACGGCGATCCGCGCCTGCCGATCGTGGTCGCGCTCTTCCCGGCGAATCCGGGTGCGGCGCTGTTTGGGGCGCTTCTGGATCCCTCGCGCGCCGTCCTACCCACGAAGCCGACCGAAGCGCGCATCGACGGCAAACGCGTGGTGCTCGAGGGCAAGGACGAGGTCGTGCTCAAGTGCGGCGACGCGAGCATCACCCTCAAACGTGACGGCAAGTTGATCTTGCGGGGCGCTTACGTCGAAACGCAAGCCACCGGTGTCAACCGCATCAAGGGCGGCAGCGTCAAGATCAACTGAGATGATTACCCGTACCTCGCGGTCGATCCCCTGGGACATCTACGAAGAGCACCTCGACGAGGCTGAGTTCCTCTGGTGGCAGTGGGAGGACGCTCTCATTGCCGCCAACTTCACGTTGCACGATGTCGCAGTCGGCCCCGAAGCGCGGCTGCTGGCGCACCTCGACGGATTGGTGCTGGGCGGCGCGCCGGTGGCGAAGGAGCTTCTACTACCCGCGCTGGCCACCGCCGATCCTCGACGGATCGCCGCGGCGGCATGGGGACTGGTCCAGGCGGAGCATGGCGCCGACTACCAGGACGCGGTGCTCGACGTGATGGTGAACGGAGAGCCGCCTGCGCGCGCCGCGATCGCCCGGGCGTTGCCGCTAGCTCCGCAGGCGGACACCGCGCGCGTGTCGCGGCTTTGGCCAACCGCCACGCCGGCGGCTCGCGCGGCCCTGCTCGACGTGACGAGCGCGCAGCAGCCGGACTGGGCGCGTCCGTGGATCGCGCCGAGCTTGCGCAGCGGCGATTCACTGCTCGTGTCGGCGGCACTACGCGCGCTTCGCCGGATACCGGACCGGGCGTTCAACGATGACGTCGAGGATGCGCTGCAAGCCGACGCTCCTGAGGTGCGGGCCGAGGCAATCGCCGCGGGGGTCGCACTCCGATCGCAAGCAGCTTGGGAGGCGTGCCGAAGCGCAGCGACCGAGTCAGGGGACCGGTGCCGCTTGCCGCTTGGTCTCCTGGCGGCAAGCAGCCTCTCGCAAGACCGGGCGACGGTCCGCGCGTGCGCCAGCGACACGCAGGCGAAGCGGCACGCGATCTGGGCGTTGGGGTTTGCCGGCGACGTCGAGGCGGCTGATGTCCTGGTGGAAGCTACCGAAGACGAGGCCGTCGCCAGGATTGCTGGAGAATCGCTCTCGGCGATGACCGGTCTCGTACTGGGGCGCGCAATGGTTACGCCGGGGAAGACCATTGGTCCGGAGGTCCAGGAAGTGGGCGACGACGATCCGCCGCCGGTCGTCCGGACCGAAGACCACCTTTCCCTGCCCAACGCGAAGGCCTTGAAGAACTGGTGGCGCCGCGAACGCCCTCGGTTCCAGCCCGGGGTGAGCCATATCCAGGGCCGGCCGCGAACTCCCTACACGGTGCACGCCGCGCTGGCGACTTCAACGATGTGGCGCCGGGAGGTGTTGTGGCTTAATTGGGCGCGCGCGGCGGGCACCCCGTCGAGAGTGGACCTGAAGGCCTGGTCGGCGGATCAGCAGCGGCAATGGAGCGCGGACGAGGCCGCTTCGGCTCGAGGCCGATGAGCCACCCCGAGGTCGAGAACAAGACGCCGTTCGCGTTCGAGGCCCTTTACCTCGTCGACGAAGAATTCCGGCCGCTCATCGTTCCGGTGGTGAAAGCGACCTTCACCATCGGCAAGGACGGCCGCTGCGTGCGCGCCGAGGAGCAGATCCCTCTGAACACAGGTGGCGAATTCTGGGGCAAGGAGCCCGAGACGTCGTCCTACAAATACGAGCCGGAAGTGGCGTTCATGAAGCCGGCGACCGACGTGGTGCTGATCGGCCATGCCTACGCCGGCCGCCCGGGGACGACGGAGATGCGCGTCAGTCTTCGCGTGGGCCCCGTCACCAAGGAAGCGAACGTCTCCGGCGACCGTCTCGGGTCCAAGACCGCCGGGTTCTTCACCATCACCAGACCCATGCCGTTCGAGAAGATCCCGTTGGTGTACGAGCGGGCCTTCGGTGGCTGGGATCGCAGCCACGCCGACCCGAAGAAGCACACCTACGAGCCGCGCAATCCGGTCGGAACGGGGTTCGTGGGCGTCGACGGATCCGTGAAGGAGCTTCACCTCCCGAACATCGAAGATCCGCGCTCGCCATTCAAGAGCCTGGGCGACCGGCCGCCGCCCACGGGGTTCGGGTTCGTCTCTCCTCACTGGCACCCACGCGCCGCGCTGGCCGGGACCTACGACGAGGCGTGGCAGAAGAGCCGGTCACCGCTCCTCGCGAAGGACTTCGACCGGCGGCACTTGAACGCCGCTTCGCCCGGTTTGGTTGCACCGGGCTACCTTCGCGGCGATGAGCCGGTCACCGCGGTCGGTGTGACGCCCGAGGGGACGCTGAACTTCTCTCTCCCCGGAGTACATCCCCCGGCCGTCAAGGTCGCGCTCGTGGACGGGCCGGCGAAGGAATTCGTCCTATCCCTGGATACCGTCATCATCGAGCCGGATGATCGTCGCGTCATGCTGTTATGGCGAGGCAACCTCGTGCTGCGCACCGGCCCACACGACGTGCGAGCGGTTGAGGTATTGGGGGAACCCGTTCTGCGTTAGGATGGCGGCGCTATGCCTGTCACCGTCGGGGTCAACAACATGAGCGTGGTGCATGCCGGGAGCAACGGCATCTCCATCGCGTTTCCGGATGTGTGCAAGACCCCGGCGCCGCCCGCGCCGTTCGTCCCGATCCCCTACCCGAACATCGCCAAATCGAGCGACACCGACAAGGGTGCGAAGAAGACGACCTGCGACGGCAACCCGGTGTGCGTGAAGGATTCGAACTTCAAGATGAGTACCGGCGACGAGGCGGGCTCGTTGATGGGGATGGTGTCGGCCAAGATCAAGGGCAAGGCCGAGTTCATCAACTATTCATTCGACGTCCAGATTGAAGGCAAGAGCGTCCCGCGCGCGATGGACATGATGCTCCACAACGACAAGAACACGCCGCCGGTGCCGGTGATCCAGGGGCCGGTCATTGCGATGGGGGGGAGTGCAAAGGCTCCAAAACTGGTATGCGCTTGTTGCAAAGCGGAATTTGAAAACTCATGAGATTGGAAGCGCCGGGTAGCGCGCGACGCTACTCGCGCACGCTGGCGCCGTCAATCCGTAAACGGGTCCGCTATAGGTGGGTTTCGGCGGGGGCGTTGGGCCAGCGGCGGGCAGCCGCGGAAGGGTTGCTCGACCGAGATGCCGATCCGCTGGGCAAGGCGCAACACGGCTAGCCCCTCGACGAACACCTGGGTGCCCGCGGCGATCACGGCTTCTTCCTCTGCCCGAAGCGCGACGGCCTCGGACTCCTTCTCCCAGCCAAGGGCCAGCTCGGCGAAGGCAGTGGCGAACGCGTCGGAATCTCCGGCGCGGAGCGCGCGACACACCTCCAAACGACCGCTCGACAGGCCCTGCAAGCTCGTTTCAGCGCGCGCCAAGAGCTGATCGAGCTCGGGACCGGCGGCGTTACCTTGCGCCGCGAACACCCCCAGGAACCGCACCCAGCAAAAGTCCTCCTCATATTCGTCGCCTTGCATCCAGTCCCGCGGACCCAATTCAACGAGCTCGACAGCCAGCGAGATATGGTCACCCGCTAACGCGTCGAAGAACGCGTCGAAGCGACTCAGCGCGCTGCAGTAGTCCCGGTAATGGTTCTCAGCGCAGCGGCGCAGATAGTGCCGCCATGCGAAGGCGCTGACGATGAGATCTTGGAAAAACTTCTCCGGCTTGGCGTCGACCAGCAAGTACAGAATGGCATGCGCCCGCATGTTCTCGACAAACTCCTCGTACAGAGGTCCGGCCTCGCCCAATTCTTCTTCCATCATCAGGCTGGAGGCGCTCTCCATGGCGGACTCGAACGCCAGGAAGGTGCCTTCGTCGAGTGTCTGCATGCTGGACCTCACATCGTCTTGACGGGGAAGAAGCGGATCCCTTGGAATTTCTTGGCAGTAATCTCGTTCATCAAATCTTCGCTGATCAGCATGGGACGCAGTAGCTCCTTGAGGCGAAAGAGCTGAGCCTCCGGCGAGAGTCTCTTGAGATCTATGGTCAAAGCCTCCACACCCAATAACACGCTCTTTCCACTAATGGTCCCGTATGACGGTTGTGACTGCTCGATGGCCAAACAAGGCTGCACCTCGAGGATGTTGATGAAGCTGTAGTCCTTGGTGGCGACGCGACCCTTGTGGTCCTTGATCCAGACCGGCAGTGCCTCGAGCTTCTTCCCGAGCTTCGCGAGAAGAAAGTCGCGGAGTTTTGGAGAAGCAACGATAGCGTCTTGATCGTTGTAAAGACTGTCCGTGAGACGAACGTGCTTCCGGTATTCCTCGTCCATCGTGAGGGTGTAGGGGTCGGGCCGAAGCTTCGCGAGAGGCTTGCCATCCGCCAACTCGCCAATCTCTCCGCCTTCGAGCTTTATCAGCGCACAGTTGTTCTTCTCGAACGAGTTCAACCATTTGAAATATCGCACGTGTGGATCTCCTAGCCTCCCGCCTCCGTCGCTCGCTTAATCGCCGCCATGACGTTCCGCTTCGGCGGCTTCGAACGGAGCAATTTGTGAGAGCGCTCCTTGGCACTTTCGGGTGCCATCGAGAAGGTCAGCCACCAGTCCCTCAGCGCGGTATCTTTCTCCATGTCGGACACTCGCTTGCCTTCCACCTTGAGCGCGTGGGCCCGATCCAAAATGGGTTGGGTGGGTCTGGTACTCAAGTTGGTCTTCCGAATTGGGATCTCGGCGTTGAGGGTCTTGACGATCTCTTTGGCCTTCTCGCAGTCGTCGGTCGGTTTCTGGGCGGCGATCTCCCTCCAGAAGGGCTTCAGCTTATCGATGACCAGATCGTTGTAGTGGGGGTTGTGATCGAAGTTGTGGGCAGCCATGCTGCTCGGGGCACTGGAGGGCTTTCCGTCGTTGAGGTGACGTTGATAGGCCGGGAAGTACGGCAGCCACATGAGATTGTCCGTGGTGTTGATGCACCATTCCATCTGGGCATAGACGGACGCGATGTTATCGAGCTCAGCATCCTTATCCTTGTAAACCTTCATGAAGGCAACGACCGCCGAGACGGGGAGAATGTGGTGGACCGCCGCCTCGAAAGGCTGGTTCATGGCGGCAGGCGCCGCTTTCAGCTTCCTGTTGTACGCGTTGCATTGATCGCCGCCCCCCGTCCGGTCGCAGTCATCATGCGTCCGTGCGAAATGGAGCATGCAGTGCTTCGTCAAGAGCTTCGTGTGCTTCTCTTTTCGCTCTTTCGCACGCTTCGCGGCCGCTTTCGACTTCGCCTTGCTTGGTTTCTTCTTTTTCATGGACGACGCCTGCCTCGGCCCTCCTAGGGGCGTTCGATCCTCAACCCGCAACGGTCGCCCTCATAGGTCGAGGTGACCACGACGGCCGTGGGGGCGGCCGCATAACCCCGCGCGAAGGCACGTACAGCGATGCACGCCGAAACACCACCGGCCGCTGCACCAACATCGCCGAACGACATGGCCGGGTACCAGACCGGTGACGTGACCACACCTGGGAGCGTTCGGGAGGCTCGGACCAGGAAGTCTCCCCACTCCACCGCGCGGAAGGTCTCTCCATTTTGATCTGTCAAGACCCAGAACGGACCCGCTGCCTGCCCCTCTGTCTCGAACAGGCGCGAGAAGATGTCGACCAGCGCGCTGCCTTGAGGTGGTCTCTCGACCACGTCGGGGTCCTCGCCTTGGGCCTGCGCCGCCGCAACGATGTGCCCGAGCACCGGACGCTTGCTCTGCCGCGCTTGGTCCGCGCGCTGGAGAAGCAGGAACGCAGCAGCCTCACCGGGTATGAGCCCGGCGGGATCATCCGGTGTCTTGAGCCGTCCACCTTCGTGGAGAAACTGCAGCACGGACGCGTCGACCAAGCTGTCGACACCGCCTACCAGACAGGCATCGTGACTGCCTTCGCGCAGCGCGGTCGCCGCATCAACCACAGCAGCGGCCATGCTGGCTGCTCCTTTTGCGTACACGGAGAGATTGGTCGACTGGATGTCCAACTCGGCCAGCTCGGCTATGGCCGTGGCTACGGCGTCGCGCTCGCGCTGGTCCAGGCGCTCCTGCTCCCGGACCTCCGCTTGGCTGAGTGGCTCCTCCGGAAGCCAGCGTCGGCTGTCTTGGTCGGTGAGGCAGAGGTGCAAGCGAAGCTGCTTTTGATCTCGAATTTCGTTGCCGGACGCGAACAGGTCGGCCAGCGCACGCTCGCCCAGAGCGAGCAGTCGAGCGCGACCGATGAACCCGCTGATTTCCGGCGCGGTGTGGCCATTGACGGGTTCGGGCACGCCCGTCGCATCGTCCTCGACAAGCTGGTCGAGGTTAGCGGCCCGGGACATTCCCGCGCGAGCCGCCGCGCAACTCCCAACCACGCCTCCCATGGACGAGCACAATCCGACACCCGTGATCACGACGTCCATCTGGCTTTGGTTACGCTCCATCGTTCAACTCGCCAGGTTCGTGGACGAGCTGGCTTCGATTTGAGTCAGTTCATCGCTACTGATGTTGGCGGCGTCTACCGGGATCGTCACCACGGCATACTAACGCTGTAGGCGGAGCTCTTCTAGCGAAAGCGCTCCGTCCACCTCACCAAACGGCCTGCTCAACCGGCTTCGGACGGCCCCTGTCCGCATTCGGGAGGCCCGACCGTCCGCGAATATGGGCTGTTCGATTACATCGAGGTCTTCTACAATCGACGGCGTCGGCATTCGACCCTCGGACAGATCAGTCCGGCAGCGTAGGAACGGCAGGCTCAAGCAGCGTAGTCAAACTGTCCACCGAATCGGGGAAATGCCACACCGACAGCTACCATGACCACCCCACCCAACGTCACTCTCCCGTCACCTCTCCCCCAATCCGTCCTCCGCCGCTTGACCGGCACCGCCGGCATCTCGCCACTCGAAGCGCTGCGCAACGTCACGACCGAGCCGACGGAGATCGAGGACTTTCGCCCGCTGGCTGAGTGCCTGGAATGGCGACTCGCGGACGTCTACTGGGACGGAGCGGGCGTCATTCCTTTCGTTCGCAACGACGTCCCGTACCTCGTGAACAACACGGGGCGGCTGTCCGAGAACGCGGCGGCCCTCGTCTTTGCGGCATTCAACGAGCTGCGTTCTTCGTTGCCGGAGCAGCTGACGATACTGGAGCTTGGCGCGGGCACGGGGCTGCACGCCCGATACTTCCTCGACGCCTTCGCCGCCCTAGGCCGAGAGGCAGGCAGTGACTTTTACGATCGACTGACCTACGTCGTGACCGACCGGTTCGGACGGACGGTCACGGGGTGGGAGCAGACCGGCCTCTTCGCCGAACACGAAGGGCACGTCGCTCTGAGGGTTTGCGACGCCGCTGCGCCGAGCGAATTGTTGGTGCCCGGAGGCGGTGTGGCCTCTTCTTTCGGCGCACCACTCGTCGTGTTCTGCAATTACTTGCTCGACGTTCTGCCTTCGAGGATTGCGCGACGCGCGGTGGGGGGTCTCGAGCAGCTCTGCGTTCGCACGCATTTGGTTGGCGGGGCCGCGGCGTTGAAGCTCGCAGGGCTCGCCTCGCTCGACGAGGCGCGCGCGCTGGCGGCCGGCGGCGGTTCTGCGGACCTGACGCGCCTTCTCCCGCTGTTCCCCCAGCTCGACTTCGAGACCGCCTTCCGGCCTTGGACGCCGAGCGCGGGGGCGGATGAGGCGCTGGCCTCGGCGATCTCAGGTGACGACCGGGCCATCATCAATGGGGGGGCGCTGGAGTGCCTGGGCAAGCTCCTCAATCTGCTTCATGAGTCCGGATTCGTCGTGGTCAACGACTACGGGCCGGTCCGCTTCGAGGATGTCGCCAGTCACATCGGCGTGCAGAGGTTCGGCGGCAGCGTCGCTTTGGGATTGAATTTTCCGCTGCTCGAGCAGGTGCTGGTCAAGCGCGGGCTCACTGTCCTGGCGCCCGAGGGAGATGAGCAGCGGCGGGTGCACACGCGACTGATTGCGCAGAAGGTAGGAGAGGAAACCGCAGGCGTTCTTCGCAGTCGTTTCCGGCTGGAGTCCGAAAAACACCTCGACGCCCCGCTGGAGGAAGCGCGGGGTCACGTCGCGGCCGGTCGCACGAACGAGGCGGTCGCGGCCTACCGCGTCGTAGTCGAACGCAATCCGCGCGACTGGCAGATGCTGGGCGAGGCCGCCGAGTACGTCGGATTGCAGCTACGCGACTACGCGGCTGGTCTCGAGATCGCACGAGCAGCCTTGGAGCGAAACCCTTGGTGCAGCGCCTGGTTGTGGAACGTCTTTGGCGATTGCCTATTCTGCAGGGAAAAGTACGACGAAGCGCACGAAGCGTTCCACCAGGCGCAGCGGATAGACCCCGACGACCCCCGAACGAACCTGAACCTCGCATACACGTTCTCCGTCCAGGGCTCGATGGACGAGGCGTTGGCCGCTATCGCGCGCGGACTGGCCCAGGACGGTCGGGGACGGGGAGCCTACCGAGCGCGGCTCCTTGAAAAGCAGGGACAGATTCTGGCAATCCTGTCGGAGCGCGCTTCCACGGAACAGGAGCGGCTGGTCAAGCGCTCGGAGAGGTTCCGCTAGTTCTGGGCAATTTTGCTGCCCTTCAAGATCAAGTCGCTGTCGGCCTTTGCGGTGATCTTCCCCGAGCCCTGGATCGTGACGTCCTTGCCCTTGATCGTGATCGTGCCGTCCTTTTTCATGCTGATCGAGGCGTCGCCGGTCTTGATCGTGATCTCGTCCTCGGCATCTATCGCGATGGACTTCGCTTTCAGCGCGTAGGCTTTCTTCACGGTCTCGGTGTGTCCGCCGTCGATTGTCTCGGTGAGTTCCTTTGCTATCGTCACGGTCTTGCTGCCACCAACGGCTTCGGTGTCATCTCCACCAACGTCTTTGCTGTTATTCGCCCCAACTGTGAGGCTCTTGGCCGCACCTACGTTGGTGCTCATCGCTGCCCCGACGTCGATGGCCAAGACCGCGCCGACGTTCAGCGCCATCGCGGCGCCGACGTTTTCCGCATAAGCAATCGCGACGTTTTCAGTGAGGTTGGCTCCGATGTCGATCTCCATGTTTGAGCCGATGGTTTCGGTGTGGTTCGCGCCGACGGTCATCGTCTTGTCGACGCCGATCTTCTCGTCGTGGTTCTTGGCGACCTCAATCGCCTTATCGTTGTCGATCGTCTCGCTCTTGTCATGCCCGACATGCAATGTCCGGTCGTGGCCGACGTCCTCGTTCCGGTCGTTCTCGGTGATGTTCGTGTGGTCTTTCTCGGCGTGGAGGTAGAGCTCCTCGCTCCCTTTCTTGTCCTCCATGCGGATCTCGTTGAAGTTCGCGTCGCCGCCGCCTTTCGTGCTGCGGCTCTTGATCCCGCTCTGCGTGGCGTTGTCGGGGAGGCCGTAGGGCGGCATTTGCTCGGCGTTGTAGACGCGGCCGGTGATGATGGGCTGGTCGGGGTCGCCTTCGAGGAACTCGACCATGACTTCCTGCCCGATGCGGGGGATCTGGATCCCGCCCCAGGCGGCCCCGGCCCACACCTGCGCGACGCGGATCCAGCAGGAGCTGTTCTCGTCCTTCTTCCCCTGACGATCCCAGTGGAACTGCACCTTGATGCGGCCGTACTTGTCGGTGTAGATCTCGTCGCCCGAGGGGCCGACCACGATGGCGGTCTGCGGCCCCTGGATGATGGGTTTCGAGGTCATTCGGGGCGTCCGGAACGGCGTCTTGCTCTCGATGGCGGTAAAGCCGCAAACGCAGGTCGGCCCGCCGCCCGTTCCCCCCCCGGTTTCGAACTCGGCCGAGTAGAGCTCATGGTTGGCGGAGACGACGAGGTACTCGCGGTTCTGGTCGTCTCGCGGATAGTCGATCAGCTTGAAGAGCCCGCCCGGATGGAATCCTCGAACGGTGCCGGCGCCCGCCACCTTCTCGTGCTGCCACTGAATCTCTTCGATGCGCGCCTTGGCGTAGCCTTTCCCGCCACTCTCTTCGAGATACTCCCCCGGGTAGTCGTAGTACTCGTATTTCGCGTTCGCGTGATTCCGCTCGATCTTCGACTGCGCAGCCAGATCGACGCTAGGCTTCTCGAAGTCGTAGTCCGTCAGGGAATAGAGCCCCGGCAAGACCTCCTGGGTGATCGACCAGTCGTAGATGTGTTGTTCGGTCACCTGGTTCGAGGGCGGACGGAACGGAACCTCCTCGTTTCCGGCGAGCGCCTCGTGCGCGCCATCGGAGTCGCAGAGCATCAGCGTGTGCTTGCCGTCTTCATGCTTGAAGTAGTAGTAGATCCCTTCCTGCTCCATGAGCCGACTCACGAAATTGAAGTCGGTCTCGCGGTACTGGACGCAGTAGGTCCACTTGTCGTACGAGCCGCTGAGCGATTCGTCGAAGTCCGTGAACCCGTCGTCCTTGAAGACCTTCTTGACGATCTCCGGGACGGTCATCTCCTGGAAGATCCGGCAGTCGGCCCTGCGGGTCAGAAACCACAGCCACGGCCGGATCGTTGCGTGATAGGTGGAATGGGTCTGGCTTCTTCCCGTCTGCGCGAAGCGGCTGACGAAGCCGTTGAAGTATCGTTTCTTGTCGTCTTCGAGATCGAGCCGGATGGTGACGTTTTGACCGAGGATGTCATCGACCTTGATCGCGTTGTCGTCGCTCGACAGGCTCAGCTCGTATTGGAACAATCGCCCGAGCTCCTCGCGACCCGTCATGTTGCGCAGGACGAGGATGTCCTCGCCGAGCGGGGTGTTGATCGCGATCGCGCGGTCCTGCTGAGTCGCCATGGTTTTCCTTAAGGAATGCGGCCGATCATGCCACGATGCGGGACTCTATGGGAACCCCCTCGCTCACGGCGACTGATAGGCCACCATTTTCGCCCAGCGATTCGGATAGAGCTGCCGCGCCGGCGCCTCGCAGGCCGTGCCCCTGGCCGTGTTGTAGAGGATGCCGAACTCGGAGAAATCTTCGCCGGCGTTCTCTCCGGCATAGGGCGAGGGAAGGCGATTGTCGGCGGTGGCGACGGTCTGCCACTCCCGAACAGCCATCCCGCTGTTCCAGAGACTCCCCTGGTAGTTGTGGCCGGATTCGTGCGTCAGGCGGTTGTCGAAATCGTTTTGCGACTGCGCGCTGTTCACGGGGAATAAAGTGATTTCGCCGGCTCCCCCTTCACCCGCCGTCGTTTTCGTCGGGGTCGAGTCGGGGTGAGGCGTCGGGGAGATGATCACCCTCGTCGTGTGTGCGCGCTGACCCGCCGGTATCGCGCGGAGAGCCTCGGCCACCTGCGCGGTCGTCGGGAGGTTCTTGCCCGCCGCGTCGGCGTCCGTCGGCCGTATCACGCTGATCGTCCGGCCGTCGATCGTGATGT
>JAYUCM010000003.1:0-2744 GCA_043740355.1 Acidobacteriota bacterium
CTACGACGTGCTCCATCGCAACGAGAAGTCGGGAACGTTGTCGGGTCTGACGCGTGTGAGGCAGTTCCAGCAGGACGATTGCCACGTCTACCTGCGGGAAGATCAGGTCGCCGGAGAGGTCAAAAGGCTCACCTCGTTCATCCTGTCCTACTACGAGAGCTTCGGGCTGACCGCATCCTTGAAGTTCGCCACGCGCCCGGCGCTACGGATCGGCGACGATGCGATGTGGGACCGGGCGGAAGGAGCGCTCCGTGCCGCGCTGACGGCGACCGGGCTCCCCTACGAGCTCAACCCCGGGGACGGCGCCTTCTACGGGCCGAAGATCGACTTCGACGTCGCGGACTCTCTGGGCCGCAAGTGGCAGCTCGGCACGATCCAGCTGGACTACGCCGCAGCCGAACGTTTCGGCCTCGAGTACGTCGGTGAAGACAACGCCCCGCACCGGCCTGTCGTCATCCACCGGGCGGTCAACGGCTCGTTCGAGCGTTTCATCGCGATTCTCATCGAGCACTTCGCGGGCGCCTTCCCGCTGTGGTTGGCCCCCGAGCAGATCCTCGTCCTTCCCATCACCGATCGCGTCAACGCGTACGGCGAGCAGGTCAGGGTCGCTTGCGCGGCGTCCGGATTTCGGACCAGGCTGGACGCTCGCAGCGAGAAGATCGGCGCCAAGATTCGCGACGCGCAGCTTCAAAAGGTGCCGTATATGCTCGTTCTGGGCGACCGCGAAGCCACGGAAAACACCGTCGCCGTGCGGTCGCGACGCGGGGGCGACGAGGGTGCGCTCTCCCTCGAGGCGTTCCTGGACAAGGCGCAGGCTGTCGCCTCATCGAAAAGCAACGAGATCTAGTTCACGACAAGAATCGGAGAGACCATGCCGAAGCTCAAGACCCATCGCGGCGCCGCGAAACGATTCAAGAAGACCGCCGGCGGGAAGATCAAGCGGTCCAGTGCGTACAAGAGCCACATCCTGACCAAGAAGACGACCAAGAGGAAGCGCGCCCTGGACATGCCGGCCACGGTCTCGAAGTCCGATATGAAGCGCGTCCAGGCGATGTTGCCGTACAAGTAGGAGTTCGATCGAGAACCCGATCCGCTCCCGCCGCGTGGGCATGACGCCCGCCGGCCGTTCGTCGGGTCGCAACGACCCGTCAAGAGGAGAATCCGATGCCGCGCGTCAAACGAGGAAACAAGCGCCGTCTCAAGAGGAAGAAGATCCTCCGCCGGGCGAAGGGGTACTACCTCGCGAAATCCAAGCTCTACCGCATCGCCAAGCAGCAGGTCGAGCGGTCGATGGCTTTCGCCACCCGCGACCGGCGCGCCAAGAAGGGCGACTTCCGCCGGCTGTGGATCGTGCGGATCAACGCAGCGGCCCGGCTGCACGAGATGTCGTATTCGGCCCTGATCCACGGCCTCAAGATCGCCGGCGTCACGCTCGATCGCAAGATCCTCGCCGATCTCGCGGTGCACGACCCCGCGGCGTTCGGCCAGATCGCGAAGGCCGCGCGTTCGGCCGCCCTTTCCGCCTAGCGGGAAAGCCTGGAGGTGAAGGACCGGCTCGACGCCCTGACGCGCGAGTTCGATCACGCGCTCGCGGCGGCGGGGATCTCCCCCGACGCGGTGGAAGCGGTCCGCGTACGTTTCTTGGGAAAGAAGGGGGAGTTGACCGCGCTCCTCAAGGCGCTTAGCGGCTTGGCGGAGGCGGATCGCCCGGCCGCAGGCCAGGCGATCCACTCGGTGAAGTCCCACATCGAGGACGCGCTCGAGGCGGCCAAGTCTGCCGCGGCGGCTGGATCGAGCGCGTTGGCGCTCACCCGCGATCGCATCGACGTCACCCTTCCCCCGAGACGCCCGAAGAGAGGCTCCCTCCATCCGGTCACCCAGGTTCGCCGCGAGCTGGAGCGGATCTTCCGCTCGATGGGCTTTTCGGTCGAAACCGGACCCGAGGTCGAAGACGATTTCCACAACTTCGAGGCGCTGAACCTCCCGCCCGGCCATCCGGCGCGCGACGCGAGCGACACGTTTTATCTCAGCGACGGGCTCCTCCTGCGAACGCACACCTCGCCGGTGCAGATCCGCACGATGCTCGAGACTCCCCCGCCGATCCGCATGATCTGCCCGGGGAGGGTCTTCAGGAAGGACCTCGACGCCACACATCTCCCGATGTTCCACCAGCTCGAAGCCTTGGTCGTCGGCGAGGGGATCTCGCTTGCGGACCTCAAGGGGACGTGCGCTGCGGTCTGGACGCGGTTCTTTGGCGACGACGTCGCGATCCGATTGCGGCCGGGCTATTTCCCGTTCGTCGAGCCGGGCTGCGAATTCGACGTCTCGTGCCGCGTTTGCGGCGGCTCCGGCTGCCGCGCATGCAAAGAGACCGGATGGCTCGAACTCGGGGGCGCGGGGATGGTGCACCCGGCGGTCTTCGAAGCGGTCGGGATCGACCCGGAGCGCTTTACCGGCTTCGCGTTCGGCCTCGGCATCGACAGGATCGCGATGATGCGTTTCGGCATCGATGACCTGCGCCTTCTGATCGACAACGACGTCCGGTTCCTGCGGCAGTTTCCGTCGTGAGCGCGCGATGCTGATCTCCTTCCTCTGGCTCAAGGAGCTCGTGCCGCTCGACGCCGATGCCGCTGAGGTGGGTCGGCGCCTGACCGCGCGCGGGTTGACGGTCGACGCCGTGACGGCGGTGGGCGACGACACCGTCTTCGATCTCGACGTCCCCGCCAACCGCCCGGACGCGCTCG
>JAYUCM010000004.1:0-16771 GCA_043740355.1 Acidobacteriota bacterium
CCTGGGAAAGCCGGGCGTCGGCAAGACCACGCTCGCCTACGCCGCCGGGAAGGCGCGCGGCCAGGACGTCTACATCTTCCAGGCCACGATGGACACGCGGCCCGAGGACCTCCTCATCACTCCGGTGATCGACCGCGAGGGCGGAATCCGCTACGTGGCCTCGTCGCTCGTCACCGCGATGATTCGCGGCGGGGTCGCGATCGTCGACGAGGGGAACCGCATGTCGGAGAAGTCGTGGGCGTCGCTCGCCCCGCTCCTCGACAATCGCCGCTACGTCGAGTCGATCGTCGCGGGCGTCAAGGTGCGCGCCCACCCCGACTTCCGATTCGTCGCGACCATGAACGACGACGCGTCGACCTTCGAGCTCCCCGAGTACATCCATTCGCGGCTCCAGCCGCAGATCCAGCTCGATTTCCCGGATCACGACGAAGAAAGGGCGATCCTCGCGGAGAACCTGCCGTTCGCGGACGACGCGATCCTCGATTACGTGACGGATTTCCTCCAGGCCGCGCACGAAGCCGATGAGCGCTTCACGGCGCGCGACGGTATCAACATCGCGCGCTACGCGCTGAAGCGGCTCGGAGACGCACCTCCAGGCACCCGTGACGCCGTGCTTCGCGACGCGGTCGAGCGGGTGTTGGGCGCCGAGGCGTTGCGGTACTTGTAAGAGGACGATCGGCCCGAACCTCGGGTAAAGTCCGCGTCGATGCTCGATCCGGTGCTCACGTTGGCGTCCGACCTGGTGAAGATCCCCAGCCATCCGGGGGTTCCGCGGCAGGAATCCGCGGTAGCCGGGAAACTCGCTGAGTTTCTGGAACAGCGCGGCGTGGGAGTCCGGTTGATCGAGGTGCGCGAGGGACGGCCGAATCTGCTGGCGTCCGTCGATTCCGGCCGGCCGGGGCCGCATCTGGTGCTTTGCGGCCACACCGATACCGTGCCGCTGAACCGCGATGCACCGGGCGTCGGATTCAGCGGCGCTGTCGTCGGCGATGCGCTCCAGGGTCGCGGCGCCGCCGACATGAAGGGGGCGCTCGCCGCGATGGCGGGCTCGCTGGCGTCCCTCCAGGCGGGGCCAGGACTCGGCGCAGGCAAGGTGACCTTCGCAGCGGTCATCGACGAAGAGATGGAGAGCCTGGGCGCCGAGGCGTTGATCGCGGATGGCTTGCGCGCCGACGGCGCGATCGTCGGTGAGCCGACGCAAAATCGCGTGGCGCTCGGACACAAGGGACTCGAATGGTTGGAGATCGTCGTGACCGGGCGGGCCGCGCACGGCGGCACGCCTGAGGCCGGCGTCAACGCCATCAACGCCGCGGCGCACCTCATCGCGCTCGTCGAAGAACGACTCGTGCCCGCGCTGCAGCGGAAGCAACATCCCCTCTTGGGCTCGCCCACGATCAACTGCGGCACGATTTTGGGCGGCGATCAGCCGTCGACCGTCGCTGCGCAGTGCGTGCTGCGCGTCGATCGTCGATCGATCCCTGGGGAGAGTTTCGTTTCGCTTTGCACCGAGTTGCGCGCGTTGCTGGACGAGGTCGAACGCCGGCGACCCGGCGTCGCGGGCGAAGTCCGTCGGATGCCAGGAGGCATGGCAACGCTTCAGCACCTGCCCTCCGTCATCGATCCCGCGCATCGGCTGGCGCGCGCCGCCCGCACCGCGTGCGAGACTGTCACCGGCGTCGTACAGAACGAGCTTTCGTTTCCGGCTTGGACCGATGCGGGGCTGCTTTCGAACTTCGCTTCGATCCCGTGCGTCATCCTCGGCCCGGGCGACTTGAGCGTCGCGCACACGCCGTGGGAGTCGGTCCCGGTGTCCCAGATCATCGACGCGGTCTCGATCTATCGCGAGGCCGCCCGCCTGTTTTGCGGCGGCGGTTAGAGATGGGCGCGATGCGGCGATTTCCACACACCTACGTGCTCTTGCTGCTGCTTGTCGCCGTCGCTGCGCTGCTCACGCACGTCATACCCGCCGGCTCGTTCGAGCGCATCGAGAAGGACGGTCGTCAGCTGGTCGTTTCCGGGTCGTATGCCGTGCAAGCAGCGCATCCCGCCGGTGTCGGCGACGTGTTCATGGCGTGGCCGCGCGGACTCAAAGCCACGGCCTCGATCGTCTTCTACATCTTTCTGATCGGCGGGACGTTCGGCGTGATCAACGCGACCGGCGCCGTCGATGCCGCTATCTCCGCCGTGGTGCGCGCGGGCCGAGGCCGCGGGCCCTGGGTCTTGACCGTGTTGCTGCTGGCGTTTTCCGTGGGCGGCGGCACGATCGGCATGGCGGAAGAGACGCTGCCCTTCATTCCGGCGCTGGTTTTGTTGGCGCGCCGCATGGGTTACGACGACGTGACCGGGTGTGCGATCGCGCTCGTCGGAGCGGGCGCGGGCTTCTCGGGCGCGTTCCTCAATCCCTTCACGGTCGGCGTCGGACAGGGAATCGCCGGCGTGCCGTTGTTTTCCGGGATGGGTTATCGGCTGGTCGTGTGGACGGTGATCACGGCCATCGCGATGGTCTACGTGTTGCGCTACGCCAAGCGCGTGAGGCGCGATCAGGGCGGCGAGCTCGCCGACACGTCAACGCACGTTGCCGTCACGACCCGCCACGTCGCGGTGCTCGCCGTTCTGGTGCTGGCCCTGGTCGCTGTCGTGGTGGGCTCGATGAGGTTGAGTTGGGGCTTGGACCAACTCGCCGCCCTGTTCGTCGCGGTGGCGGCGCTTTGCGGTCTGGTCGGCGGATTGGGCGCGAGCACGACCGCCGAACGGTTCGTCGACGGGGCGGCGGGCATCGCGGGCGGAGCGTTGGTCGTGGGCTTGGCGCGCGGCGTGCTCGTGATCTTCGACGGCGCCGGCGTCACCGACACGCTGCTCAACGCGATGGCCGGCGCCGTGTCGGGCTTGCCGGCCTGGGCCAGCGTCCTGGGGATTTACGCCGTGCAGGTGGCGTTGAGCTACGTCGTGCCCTCCGGCAGCGGGCAAGCGGCATTGGCGCTGCCGATCCTGGTCCCGCTGGCCGATATGGTGGGCGTGACGCGCCAGACGTCGGTTCTCGCGTATCAATTCGGAGATGGCTTCTCCAACATCCTGACGCCGACGCAGGGCTATTTCATGGCCGCCTTGGCGTTGGCCAGGATTCCGTTTGCGACCTGGGCGCGCTTCATTATTCCGCTGCAACTGATCTGGCTGGCCGCGGGAGCCGCGCTGCTCTTGATCGCTCACGCGATCGGTTGGTCGTGAGTGAAAAAGGGGACACGTCCCACTTCCGAGCTCGAGCGTCCTCACCGCGGCACGCTCGCCCGCGGTCCTGTCCCCGCGCGCTCGCTCCGCCGGATCGCTCGCTCAAGAGGAACAACCGCTCGCGATCCAGAGGGCCTCGGCGAGGATGCTCGAGCTCGGAAGTGGGACGTGTCCTCTATTTGAGATAAGGGGAGTGTCCCCTTTTTCACGCCCGGAGCCTGCGCGCGCCGATCAACGAGAAGGCGGCGCCGAACCCGAGCAGAACGGCCGAGGGCAGGGCGACGGCCGAAAAGCCCCGTCCGAAGCTGATGAGGGCGTGGAAGCCGTCCATCGCCCACGCCGTCGGAAAGATGTGCGCGCCTCTCTGCAGCCATTCCGGCATCACTTCGGAGGGCCACCAGCAGCCGCCCATCGCGGCCATCACCATGCTGACCAGCCAACCGACGATCGACGCCTGCTCCGGATTCGCGAGGACGGCGCCTAGAAACGTCGCGATCCCGGCGACCGCGACGGCGTAGCTGATCAGGAGCGTGAACAGCGCCGCTGCGGAGTGCCCGAAATCGAGCTGGAACAGGAACCGGCCGGCGGCGACGAGGATCACGATCTGGAGCATCGCTACGAATACGCGGCCGAGCACCTTGCCCGCTA
Organism: Acidobacteriota bacterium; assembly: GCA_043740355.1. GTDB lineage: Bacteria > Acidobacteriota > Polarisedimenticolia > Polarisedimenticolales > DASRJG01 > DASRJG01. Next base: position 3,874 of record JAYUCM010000004.1, read on the forward strand.
CGATCGTCGTGCGCGACATCGGGAGCGTCAGCTGGCGCCGCAGCATCCCTTCACGCTTTTCGATCGTCAGGAAGACCGCGCCGTAGATCAGCGTCATCATGAGGACGGTGAACGTCATGATGCCCGGCACGCTCTGAGCGACGCCCTTGGGCACCGCCGTGCCGCGTCCCGCGTTTCCGGTCGTAAGCGCGACGATCGGCGGCCGCGCGCGCAGCGCCTCGTAGGCGTCGACGCCCATCGGGGCGCTCGAAGCTTTCAGCTCGGCGACGCGGGCGAGCGTTCGCGCGATGGCGCGGATCACGACGACCTCCGCGGCGCGCGAGTAGTCGGACTGGGCATTCTCTCCGGTTTCGATCTTCAGCCTCTGCTGCTTTCCGGCAAGGACGCCGTCCGTGAAGCCCTTGGAAAGCTCGATCCACCGCGTCGATTTCTTGGCGGCCTCGCCATCGGCGTCTGCTCCACGCAGGATTTCGAGAGCCACGTTGGGGCCGTCGAGCTCCTTGGCGAACGCCTGCGCCAACCATCCGCCGTCCCGATCGATCACCGTGAGCGCAACCTGGACCGTGCCGTTCCCGCTGGAGATGCTCCCGAAGAGCCAGATGAGGAAGATCGGAAGGAGGACGAGCCAGAACGCGGCGGCGCGGTCGCGGACCGTCAGGCGTACGTCGTTCGCGGCGAGGCGGAGGAGCGGGCTCACGCCGCGGCTCCCCGGCGTGCGGTCCGCCGCAGCGCGGCCATGCCGATGCCGAGCAGCACGACTCCCATCGAGGCGAGCACCAAGGCGTGCATGGCGATTCCGGAGAGGCCGGCTCCTTTCTCGAGCAGAGCGCGATACCCCTGCGTCCCCCAGTAGAGCGGCGTGAACGGCGCGATGCCTCGGACCGCCGGCGGGAGCCCCTCGACATGGATGAACCCGCCCCCAAGAAACCCCATCGCAAGAAAAATGATGTTGCCCAACGTCGAGGCCTGTCGCTCGGTGCTTGCCACGCCGTAGATCACGGACGTCGTCCCCGTGACCGCGAGGACGAGCGCTGCGGACAAGACGAGGAACGCCGGGACGTTCACCGGCGTCGACAACACGGCGGCGCCGACACCGCCGATCACGACGATGGCCGACGCCGCGAGCACGGCCGTGTAGACGGCCTTGGCGAGGATGACGGATTCGGGCCTGACCGGTCCGGCGAGCTGGCGCCGCAGGGTGCCGAGCACGCGCTCGGTCATGACGTCGCGCATCCCCTGATCGGCCACCAGGAAAAGCCCGTACACCGCGACACCGGGGAGCACGAGGAGGAAGATCGACGACGGGGCGTCTTCGTTCTTCTTCTCCGCCGGCTGAGGCGACGCCGTGACGTTGTCGAACATCTCGCTCTCGAGCACGATCGCCGGCGGGTTGACCAAACCCGACATCGACTCGATGGCCCGCTTGACCGCGAGCGAGATCGCCACGACGTCCGCGTCGGCAGGGGTCCTGCCGTCGTCGTTGAGCAACGGATTCAGGTCGGCGATCGGCTTGTCGAAAACGCGCCGGCCGCCGTCGAGCACGTCCGCGAGGGCGCCCACGGTTTGCTCGGCGATTTCCGGGAGGATCCCCTCCGCAGGGTTTCGGAGCAACAGGAGGGTGACGCGCTTCCCGTCCAGGATGTCCTTCGTGAACCCCTTGGGGATCGTCAAGAGCGCCGAGGCCTTCCCCTCTTCCATGAGGGCGCGCCCCTGGGCCGCGGTGACGGTTCTGCCGTCGAAGTACTTCGAGGCCTGCTGCGACGTGAACACCGAGGCCACCCCGGTCGCCAGCAGACCGTCGTCTTCATTGGCGACGAGCATCCTCACCTTGGGGATGCTGCCCCCCTTACCGAACGCCAGGGCGATCATCCCCGCGAAGAGCAGCGGAAAGGACAGCACCGCGATCAGTCCGAGCGGCGAGCGGAGCTTCCGCTTGATGTCCTTCGCGACCAGGTGCGCCAGGAGGCGCATCAGTCGCGCAGCTCGCGACCGGTGAGGTTCAGAAAGAGCGTGTTGAGGCTCGGCGGCTGGATCGAGATGCCGTCGACGGCCAGGCCGTCGGCGAGCACGCGCCCGAGCAGCTCGACCGCGCCGCGCCCGGAGCCTTCGACCGACAGGACCATCCGCCCGGGCTCGACCGATGTCACCTGCACACCGGCCAAGGCTTCGAGCCGGGGCATGACCGAGGCCGCGTCGAAGGACCCGCGCACCGTCACGATGTCGCGGCCGCCGACCCGGCGCTTCAGCTCGTCGAGTGTTCCTTCGGCCAGGATCTTGCCGTGATCCATGATCGCGATGCGATCGCAGAGCTGCTCGGCTTCCTCGAGATAGTGCGTCGTGTAGATCACCGTCGTGCCGGAGGCCGCCACCGCCTTGACCGCCTCGAGGATGTTCAGCCGCGCCTGCGGATCGATGCCCACCGTGGGCTCGTCCATCAGTACGGCGCGCGGCCGGTGCACCAGCCCGAGGGCGAGGTTGATGCGCCGTTTCATTCCGCCGGAGTACTGCTTCACCGGATCCTTGGCCCGGTCCTTGAGCCCGACAAGGTCGAGCGCGCGATCGACCGCCTGCCTGAGCTCACCGCCGGAAAGCCCGTAGAGCCCGCCCCAGAAATGGAGGTTCTCGCGCGCCGAGAGGTTCTCATAGAGCGCGGGCTCTTGCGGAACGATGCCGAGCTGCGCCTTCACCTTCAGCGGCTCGCCGGCAAGGTCGATCGAGTCGAAGAGGATCCGCCCTTCATCGGGGGCGAGCAAGCCGGAGAGCATCGACATGATGGTGGTCTTGCCGGCGCCGTTGGGACCGAGGAGGCCGTAAAGCTCCCCTTCTGCGACCGTGAACGACACGCCGTCGACGGCGCGCAGCGCGCCGTAGCTCTTGACCAGTCCTTGAACCTGGAACACCGGGCACCTCGATGCGCGGGCGCATTGTAGAACGAACCGACTGGTACGATGGACTCATGAATGCGGGATCGAACGGTGCCGCCCTCGAGCTGGGCGGCGGGATCTTCGTCGTCCCGGTGCTCCACGAGCGCCTCGAGTCGGCCGATGCGGTGCGCCGCGCGCTGGCTTGGCTCGCTCCCGACGCGGTCGCCGTCGAGGTTCCCTCGTCGCTCTCGCGCGTCTTCACGCGCGCGATCGACCGCCTCCCAGCGATTTCGGTTCTGCTCTACGAGACCGAGGGCGGGGACACGATCTACCTCCCGATCCACCCCGCGGACCCTGCCGTCGAGGCCGCGCGTTGGGCCCGGGAGCGCGCGCTGCCCCTGGCCTGCGCCGACTTGGACGTCGACGGCTACGCGGACCACCGCGACCCGCTCCCCGACCCGTACGCGATGACTCGTATCGGGCTTTCCGCCTACTTCGAGGCGGTGCGTCGAGCGGCCCGCCCGGCGGATGCCGTGGACGCGCGGCGCGAAGCCGCGATGGCCTTCCATGTTCGCGCGCTAGCAGCCGCCGGAGCCGCACGGATCCTGGCCGTTGTCGGTCTACAGCACGTCGACGGCTTCAAGGCCGCCGTGGCGATCGAGCAGGCCCTGCCTCTGACTCCTCCCGCCCGCAAGAACGTTCGCCTCGTTCACCTCCACCCCGACTCGTTGGGAGAGGTTCTCGCGGAGCCGCCGTTCTACGTCGCCGCCTACGAGGCGCAACGCCGTGGGCTTCGGCCCGCCGCGGAAACCCTGGAGCCCCGACCTTCCGGCCGCGACTACGGGACGTTTCGCGTCTTGACCGGCGGGCGCGGCGACGATCCCGCGCGCGTTCTCGACGCGGCGGCACGTTGCGCGCAGCGCGCTGGAGATCCGCTCGACCGTCTCCGCCTCCAGGGGGCGCTGGTTGCCGAAGCGTCGAAGGCGCTTCAGGCGGCAGCCGTCGACGAGCGGCTCGAGCCGTGGCAGCGACGCAATCTCGCGCGATTCTGCGGCAGCCTGGCGCGCCACTCCGGAATGCTCGTCGCCGACCTGTTCGATCTCGTCGTCGCCTCCCGGGCCTGCGTCTCCGACAACTTCGCCTTCGAGCTGCATCGGCTCGCGACGTCGTATCCGTGGCAGGACGACGCGGCGATCGACCTGCCGACCGCGCGCATCCGCGCGGATGAGCTGTGGGACGGCGTGCGGCGCGTGCGCCTGAAGCGGCGATTGAAGCGGCCGAAAGTTCGGCGCCCCGAGTCGATCTTGCGAAGGCGCCGCCGTAACGAGCGATTCCCCGGGGAATGGCTCCAGGCGTTCGACGCCGAGGCGATCTGCTCGTACCCGCCCGAAGACGTGATCGTCGAATCCTTCGGTGCGTTCCTCCGCAAGAAGGGGAAGGCGGTGCTCGCCGAGGAAGCCTCGCGCGTCGTTCCTTTCACGACGTCGGTCCTGGACGGCATCGACGTGCGAGAGACCATCCGGCACTGGACCGAAAAGAAGATCTACGTGCGCGAGTCGGGGCGCATTCCAGGAGAGATCGGCGTCGTCGTCGTGATCTTCGACGAGGACCAAGACAAGGACGGGGAGCGCTACCCGTACCAGCTGACCTGGCTGGGCGAGCACGGACAGGAATCGGACATGGCGTTTTACGCCACCCCGCCCGAGCGCGCGATCGTGGGACCCGGGGTCTGCCGCGTCACCTACGGCGGCTTCCTCCTCTCCTATCCTCCGGGGAGGCTCGGAGACGTCTGGAGCGACCCCGATTTTCGCGAGGCCGAAAGCAAGCCGGAGGTGCTGCTGCTGGCCGCGCTGGACTATTCCCGCGAGCGGATCGTCGTTCACGCCGCGCCGCAACCTCCGCGCGCGGTCTTCCACCAGATCGCCGCACGCCTGGACCGGAAGATCCTGCACCTGCCGATCGGAACGCTCTCCCCGGCCACGCTCAAGAAGATCCGCGTCATGCACGTCCTGTCGGGGCACGCGAAGCGCGAAATCGCCAAGGATTACGTCTGGTAGTTGCCTCGTGGCGCCTCGCGCCGTACGATTAGCCGCCGTCTGAGTCGAAACCGCGGAAATCGCTCCCGCCGGATTTCGTGAGAGGCCACCCCATGGATCGAAAGTACGGACACAAGGGCTACCAGGAATCCCCGCGCGACGACCGCGATCGCGACCGCAAGCGCGGACCGCCGGCCGCGCCGCTGACCCCCGAAGAGAAAGCGCAACAGCGATCCTTGAGGCACGCGGTGCAGCGGGAGGCCAACGAGGTGATGCGCTGCCCGAATTGCGGCCGCAACGTTTCCGCCTCGGGGGCGGTCTCTTCCGAGGCACGATGCCCTCACTGCGGTTCTTCTCTGCACGCCTGCCGCGCCTGCATGCACTTCGACTCGAGCGCGCGCTGGGAATGCCGCGCGCCGATCGCGGCGCCCGTCGCCGACAAGTCCAAGGCCAACACGTGCCCGTCTTTTGCGGCGCGACTCGTCCTCGACACGACCGGAAAGCGGACCGGGACGTCGGGGTCTTCGAATGATCCGAAGTCGCAGTTCGACAACCTCTTCAAACGTTGACGCCCGGCGCCTGGCGCTCGTCGCGGCGTTCGCAGCGCTCACGGCCGCTCTCCCCGCCGCCGCTGCGGCCCATCACCAGGATCGGCTGCTTCTGGCGGTTCCGTATCCGATCGAGGCCGCACCGTCGTTTTCGTGTGGGCTTTTCCATTGGATCGACTCGCTCGCCGGCACCACCCCCGGAAAGACCGTCCCCGCGCACCGCGCGGAATTCCGCAGGCTCTTCGGCGCGCTCACCGGTGAAGATGGCGTGCACCTCGAAGCGTTCGTCGCGGCCCGCGCGGAGCACGCGCAACGCGAGGCGGCGAACGCCCTAGGCCGAGGCGAGCCGCCGCGCGCCTCGGCGATGCTCGGGACTTTCTGCGGCTCGGCGACCGTCGACGCTGCGCTCGCCAGGCTCGAGCCCGAGCTAACCCGAGACGCCTGGGACGGCCTCGCCAAGGCGCTGGCGCACTTCCGCTCCCGCTACGAGGTCGTCTGGAACGACGGCGCGGTCCCCAAAGCGTTCCTCGAAAGCGCCCGCCGCGATCCTGGCCGCCCGCAACTTGCGGCGTTGCTCGCCAAGATCGTGCGCTTCTACGGCGTGGATCCGCTGGCGGTCCCGCCGCCCCGGCTCGCGCTGGTGCCGGTTCCCGGCGGCTTCGGGACGCACGCGGAGGCGATCGGCGGCGTCCTCCTGCTCGAGATTCGCAGCGGCGACAAGCTCGCGGACGAAGCCAGCGTGGTCGTCCACGAAAACTCCCACTTCCTCTGGAACCTCGTTCCGGCGGCCCGTCAGCGGCGGCTGGCCGCCTTCGCCGCCGGCCTCGACGACGACTCGGCCCTGACGTTCCGGCTGTTCGGGGAGGCGATCCCCACGGCGCTGGGCCAGGGGGTCGCCGACCGCATCTTCCGCCCGGCGACCTGGTCGCTCCTCGGTCCCTGGTACCACACCTCGGATGTCGACGCGTGCGCGAAGCGCATCTACGCGACCCTCAGCTCCGCGCTCGACGAGGGGCTCACGCTCGACGAAGGGTTCGTCAGCCGGGCCATTCAAGCGGCTGACGGCCCGCGTTGACCACGGTGGCCGCGAGCAAGCGCGCGACAACGCTTTCGCCATATTTTCGTCGATTCCAGGCGTCTCAGTGCCCGGTCGGCGCCGAGATCGCATTTCCTGGACGATCCTACGAGGCCGTTTTCGGCGTAGAGGGCCTTTTGGAGCGCGGAAAACACCTCCCCCCATGGAAAAATGGCGGTGTAACAATGCTTTACAAAGTTTCGACCCTTCGGATGGAGCATTTCGGTGCGTTCTCGGGCTCCGCCGTGCGCGTTGACGGGTTTCTTGTGTCCCGCCGGGGCGGAACCTATATTCCGGGCCGCCCGCAGGGTCGGGGGATGGGACGGCGATGAACGACAGAAACCGAGAGCGAGGCGACGGACGGATCGGGTTTTTGGTCTCCCTTGCGCTTCTGGGAGCCGGCGTCTTCCTGGGCGTGAAGGTCATCCCGGTGCGGGTGAACGCCTACGAGTTCCGCGATTTCATCCAGGAAGAGTGCCGGTTCGCCGCGACCCGCGCCAACGACAAGGAGATTTACACGCGTATCTTCGACAAGGCGATGGAGCTGCGGCTCCCCCTGCAGAAGAAGAACCTCCACATGGAGCGCACGCTGCACGAGATGATCATCAGCGCCAAGTACGAGCAGACGATCGACTTGAAGGTCACGAAGTACGTCTACAAGTTCGACCACGAGGAACGCGCGCCGCTGTTCTAGCTGCTCCGGACGAGCTGCCCGTCCTCGACGACGACCTTCCCCGAGGCGACGACCGTTCGCACCCGCCGCACGCCGAACCGGTAGACCAGGTGGTAGCGGTTCGGGACCGCATGGATCACGAAATCCGCCCGCTTTCCGACCTCGATCGAGCCGGTCTCCGCCGCCCGTCCCAGTGCGTGGGCCGCGTTGAGCGTCGCCGCGGCGATCGCCTCGTCGATCGACAGCGCAAGCGACAGGCACGCGAGCTCGAGGACCGCCCCCATCGCCTCGGTCGGGCATGTCCCGGGGTTGAAGTCGGTCGCGATCGCGACGGGAACTCCGGCATCGACCAGGCGACGCGCCGGCGGCAACGCCTTCGACATCAGGAAGAACGTGGCCGCCGGTAGGAGCACCGCCGTCGTTCCCGCCGCCGCCAACGCTTCGATCCCCGCGTCGGACACGTGCTCGAGATGGTCGGCCGATGCGGCGTGGAGCTCGGCCGCCAGGAGCGCCGAACCGTCGTCGGCGAGCTGGTCGGCGTGAAGGCGCACGCCCAGACCGAGCGCCAAAGCCGCCTCGAGCACGCGCCGCGCCTCGACGTTCGTGAACGCGTTCGCGTCCACGAACGCGTCGGCGTACACCGCGAGCTTGCGCCTCGCAATCTCGGGGAGCATCTCGTTGACGATCTCGTCGAGGTAGCGCCCGCGATTCTCGCGTCGCTCCTTCGGAACCGTGTGCGCTCCCAGGAACGTCGGCACCACCTCGACCGGGTGGGAATCGGCGCCGAGCCTCAACGCCTCGAGCTGCTTGATCTCCGTCTCCGTCGACAACCCGTAACCGCTCTTGGCCTCGGCCAGCGTCGTTCCGAGGAGCAGCATCGCATCGAGCCGCGCCCGCGTCATGGCCCCAAGATCGTCCCTCGACGCGGCCCGCGTCGCCGCGACCGTGGAAAGAATTCCCCCGCCGCGCGCGGCGATCTCTCCGTAGGTCGCACCCTCCAGGCGCTCGTTGAATTCCGACTCCCGCCAGCCTGCGAACGGGAGGTGCGTGTGGGCGTCCACGAACCCGGGCAATACGGTGGCGCCCTTCGCGTCGAGCGTGCGGCCGCCCGCCGTCAAGACGACGCCCTGACGGAAGTCGCGTTCGGTGCCGACGAAGACGAAACGCCCGCGGCTGCAGGCTACGGCGGCCTCGCCGATCGTGCGCAGGCGCCCGAGGTCGGAACTCAAGCGCGCGGATCGTCCTTGGGGAGTGGCCAGTTCGGAGATGCCGACGACGGCGAGGTCCGCTTCGATCATCCGACGTCGGTCGTGGAGCGGCGGCGCAGGAAACGCAGGTTGTCGATGTCGACCTTTTCCTGCTTGCGCAGGTCGAGCAGCGACAGGTGCTCTTCGATCGCCGCGCGCAGGCGGTTTTCGAAGGCGTCCTTCTCGAGACGCAGGCGGCCGATCTCGTTTTCGAGCGCCTGCAGCTGATCCTGGGCCTGCCCCAACAGCCGTTCGGCCTTGAAGCGGGCCTCCTTGATCAGGAGTTCGGCCTCGGCCTTCGACCGGTCCTTCAGATCCGCCGACATCAGCTGCGCGGTCACCAGCGTCTCTTGGAGCGTGCGCTCGCGGTCTTTGTAGTCGTCGAGGCGCTCGCGGAGCGCTCCGGTTTCCTCCCGCAAGGTCGCGTTCTCCAGGTTGATCCGCTCGATCTCCTCGGCGATGGCGCGGAGGAAGAGCTGAACCTCGTCGGCGTCGTACCCGCGCATCCTGCGCGTGAACTCCTGCTTTTCGATGTCCATCGCCGTCAGGCGCGTGCTCATGAGGTCCTCCGTGGCCGCGCCAAACATAGCCTCCTGCATCTGGCCGTGCAAGATCGCGGTCTAGCTTCGCTCGCCGAAGATCGCGCGGCCGACGCGCACGAGAGTCGCCCCTTCCTCGATCGCGACCTCGAAGTCGTCGGTCATTCCCATCGACAGCTCGGGGAGGGGGCGCGCCAGCCGCGTAGCGGCGCGATCGCGCAGCTCCCTCAGGCGGCGGAACCACGGGCGCGAGAGCTCGGGGTCGTCGACCGGTGGAGGGATGATCATCAGGCCGCGCAGGTCGAGGTGGGGCAGCCCGGCGACGACCTCGAGGAGCGGCATCAGCGCTTCCTCGCCCGCGCCTCGCTTGGTCGGCTCCGCCGCGAGGTTCGCCTGCACGAGCACCGATTGCGTCGTCGATTGCGACGCGGCGCGGCGATCGAGCTCGCCGGCGAGGTCTCGATCGTCCACCCCGTGGATCAGCTCGAAGGTCCCGGCGGCGAGCCTCGCCTTGTTCTTTTGAAGGTGTCCGATCAGGTGCCAAGCCGCGCCGGGCCCGGTTGCGTCCATCTTCGTGAGCGCTTCCTGAACGCGGTTTTCGCCGAAGAGGGTCTGCCCGGCGGCCATCGCTTCGGCGACGACCGCGGCGGGCACCGTCTTCGACACCGCGACCAGTCGCACCGACCCGGGTTCGCGGCGCGCCCGGGCGCAGGCGGCGGACATGCGGCCGCGGACCTCCTGCAGCCGCCGCGCCACCTCGGTCACTCGAACGTCTCGTGAACCTTGACCGCGGCGCCGTCGCCGCCGCTTTCGACCAGGTTCAGCGCGCGGTTGACCAACCTGTCCGCGTCTTTGTTCTTCTCGCGAGGGACGTGGCCGATTTTGAACCTGCGGAGTTTCGCGATGAGGCGCACCGCTTCGGCGTGGAGCGGGATCAGGTCGGGATGCTTGACCTTGTACTCGCCGCGCACCTGCTTGACCACCAGCTCCGAATCGGCCAGGAGCTCGACATCGTCGGCATCGCGCGCGAGGGCGATCGCCAAGGCCTCGAGAAGTCCGGTGTACTCGGCGACGTTGTTGGTGGCCCGCCCGATGACACCCGCGAACCCTTCGACGGCGCGGCCGGCGGCGTCGAGCACGACGACACCCCACGCGGCGGGACCCGGATTCCCGCGCGATCCGCCGTCGAAGCCGGCTCTAAACCGCTCCGCCATTCACCGCCTCGACCTCCGTGCCGGCCCCGGAGAGCGAAGCGGACGATCCGACCGGGGCAACCGTGAACGCGGCCTCGGTGTAAAGGTAGCGGCGGCAGCTTCCGCACGTGTGGATCTTCGAGGCCTGCCGGATCTCCTGGTAGACCTGGGGACGCAGGCGAACGTGGCACGCGGAGCAGCTTTCGCGCTCGACGCGGACGAGGAAAAGTCCCTTGCGGCGCTCCTCGACGCGCCGGACGTCGGCAACGAGCGCGGCGGGAAGCGTGCTCTCGATCTCGGCGCGCTCGGCGGCCGCGCGCGCGATCCGCGCCTGCGCGTCGAGGACGGCGGCCTCGACGTCGGCGCGTTCCCTCTCGACGATCGTGCGCTCGGATTCAATGTGCGCCGCGCGGGCTTCGAGATCGGTCCTCAACGTCTCGACCTCGTCCATGCTGCTGAGAATCGCCTCTTCGTGCTCGCCGATGCCCGCCTTCGCCGCGTCGATCTCCTTCAGGACGGCGGCGTACTCGCGCTGGTTCTTCACCTGCATCAGGCTGTCCTGATAGTGTTTCCGTGTTTCCTCGAGGGCGCTCAGCTCCAGCTGACGGCTGCTTCGGTCGGCGTCGATGGCCTCGTAGCGCTCCTTGATGGCAACGTACTCCGCGTTGCGCTCCCGAAACCGGCCCTCGGCTTCGTCGATCTTCGCGGGTGCGCCTTCGACGACGGTATGGGCGGCCTGGATCTCGAGGGCGAGCTCCTGCATCTTGACGAGTTTCAGAAGCTGGGTTCTCGCGTCCGACATGCGTCCCCTCCGTTTTACCCCGTCCCCTAAAACACGAAGGGCGCTCGTGATCCGAGCGCCCTTGCCGCGATCTTCGCCTGTGAACCCGCCCCGTTCTTTCGGGGCAGCCCCGGTCGGGCGAGCTTACGCGTGTTTGTCCTTTTGAGTCTCTTCACGGCAACGAATGACTTTATCACCGCCGTCCCCCATCGTCAACCGGACGCTGAGACAGCAGGGACATTCTCTTTTTCTTATCAAAGCGGTATCCGAGGAGCTTTGTAAGGAAAAGGGAATGTCCCTGCTGTCTCAGCGACCCCAGACCAGATGGCAGATGAAGACGGCCGCCGTGATTCCCGCGGCATCCGCCAACAGGCCGGCCGGAACGGCGTGACGTGTCTTCTTGATGCCGACGGCCCCGAAGTAGACCGCGAGGATGTAGAAGGTCGTGTCGGTCGAGCCTTGCATCGTGCTGACGAGGTAGCCGAGGTACGAATCCGGACCGTGCGTGCTCAGGATCTCGCTCATGACCCCGAAGGCGCCGGATCCCGAGAGGGGCCGCAGGATCGCCATCGGCACCGCTTCCGCGGGAAGACCCAGAGGCGTCGTGAGGGGCGACACCGCGGCGACGAAGAGGCCGAGGCACCCTGAGGCGCGGAACATGGCGACGGCAACGAGGATCGCGACGAGGTACGGAATGATGCGAAGGGCGACCTGGAACCCTTCCTTGGCCCCCTCGACGAAGGACTCGTAAACGCGCACGCCGCGCGCCCAGCCGAACAGGACGAGCCCGGCGATCAGCACGGGGATCACCCAGAACGAAAGCACCTCGCGCGCGACCTCGCCCCACGGCCTCGCCCCGGCCTCGCGAGCGAGGTGGATGACGAGCGCCGCGCCGACGGCGGCGGCGTAGGCCGTCGCGAGCCAGCCGCCGAACCGGGGCGGGGTACGCGGGGGCTCGTCGGCGATCGACGGCGCCGGCTCGGTCGGCGCTCCGTTCGTCCGTGGGCCCTGCGGATTCGTCGCCTGGTAGCGCGGGAACCTGGCAAGAAGCTTGGCCGCCAGAATCGCCGTGAGCGTGGCCGCGGCCGACGCGAACCATGTGGTGAAGAAGATCCCGGCCGGGTCCTTCGAGCCGGCCGAAGCGCGTAGCGCGACGACACTCGTGGGAATGATCGCAAGCCCAGCGGTATTGATCGCCAGGAAGAGCACCATCGCATTGGTCGCGGTCCCCTTCGCCGGGTTGAGCCGATCCAGCTCTTGCATCGCGCGGATCCCGAACGGCGTCGCCGCGTTTCCCAATCCCAGGACATTCGACGCGATGTTCAGGATCATCGCGCTCATCGCGGGATGATCTTGGGGGACCTCTGGGAACAGGCGCCGCATGACCGGACTTGCCGCCGACGCGATCAGGCGGAGCAGTCCTCCGTCCTGCGCGATCTTCATGAGACCCATGAAAAGCGACATCGCGCCGACGAGACCGAGGGCCAGCTCGACCGACTTTTTCGCGGCGTCGAGCGCCGAGGCCGACACGGCGTCCATGTGGCCGGTGAAGGCGGCGACGAGGACGGAGACGAGAACGAGGCCGGCGAAGAAGGCGTTCAGCACGAGGAGCCCGAGCTCCTAGCCTTGCCGCAGAGCCCGCTTCACCAGCTCGTCTTCCTCGCGCTCGTGCTCGCGCATCATCGCGAGGAAGCGGTCCAGATCGTCCTTGAGGCTCGATGCCTCGGCCGGGTCGCCGCGGCGGGCGATCGCGCGGGCCCTCTCGAGCGCCTCGCCCAGGCGGGCGTGCTGCGTCCGGATTCGGCGGACGTCGCTCTCGGTCTGGGGCAGGGCGTCGAGGATTCCCTGCAGGAGTCCGCCGTCCTCCTCCGTGCCGAAATGCTCATCGAGGCGCTCCTTGAAGCTGTCGATGCGCACGGCGACGGTGCGGAGCGTCTCGGCC
>JAYUCM010000005.1:0-16742 GCA_043740355.1 Acidobacteriota bacterium
TTCGTCGAGATGGAGTGGCCGCACCAGACCGTCTCGTTCCTGAAGTCGATCATGCCGAAAAAGTCGATCGCCGAGCTGTACAACGCCGTCGGGTGCAACAAGCACGGAAAGACCGAGCTCTACCGGTCGATCCTGAGGCATCTGGAGACCACCGACGACCGCTTTGAAATCGCGCCGGGGCAGCGCGGCATGGTGATGAGCGTGTTCACGCTCCCGGGGCTAGACGTCGTGTTCAAGGTGATCAAGGACCGCTTCGACTACCCGAAGACCGTCACCCACCAAGAGGTCCGCGACAAGTACCGGCTGGTCTTCCGTCACGACCGCGCGGGCCGCCTCGTGGACGCGCAAGAATTCGAGCACCTGGAGTTCGACGGCGCGCGATTCTCCGACGAGCTGCGCCGCGAGCTCGGAAACGTCGCGACGGAGACCGTGGAGTGGAGCGGCGACACCGTCGTGATCCGCCACCTCTACACCGAGCGCCGTCTGCGCCCCCTCGACGTCTACCTTCGCGAGGCGGGTGAGGCCGCGGCGCGCGACGCGGTGGTCGAATACGGCCAGGTGTTGAAGGATCTCGCGGCGACGAACATTTTTCCGGGCGACATGCTGCTCAAGAACTTCGGCGTCACGCGCCATGGAAGGCTGATCTTTTACGACTACGACGAGCTGTGCCTCTTGAGCGACTGCAATTTCCGGACGCTTCCACAGCCCGTGACCGACCTCGAGGAGGTCGCGTCGGAGCCCTGGTTCTACGTCGGCGAGAGGGACATCTTTCCCGAGGAGTTCCGCTCGTTTCTGGGCCTGCGGAAGAGCCTCCTCCACACGTTTCTCGCGCACCACGAGGAGCTGCTGCGCGTGGATTTCTGGCATCGCATGCAAGACCTCCACCTTCGGGGCGAGGTCGTCGACATCTTTCCCTACCGATCTTCGCGCCGCTTGCGCGAGTCCACGGACGAGGAGCTGAGACGATGACGGAAGCTCGAGGCGAGACCATCACGCAGAAGGACGGCCGCATGACCGTCCCCGACCACCCGATCCTCCCCTACATAGAAGGCGACGGCACCGGGCCCGACATCTGGCGGGCCGCGGTGCGCGTGTTCGACGCGGCGATCGCGAACGCCTACGCCGGCAAGCGCACGATCCATTGGATGGAGGTGCTCGCGGGGCAGAAAGCCTTCGACCGGACCGGAAGCTGGCTTCCGGACGAGACTCTCGACGCGTTCCGGAAGCACATGGTCGGGATCAAAGGACCGTTGACGACGCCCGTTGGCGGCGGCATCCGTTCTCTCAACGTCGCGTTGCGCCAGATCCTCGATCTTTACGTCTGCCTCCGGCCGGTGCGCTGGTTCCAGGGCGTGCCTTCGCCGGTGAAGCACCCCGAATTGGTGGACATGGTGATCTTCAGGGAGAACACCGAGGACATCTACGCGGGCATCGAGTTCGCCGAAGGCTCCCCCGACACGAAGAAGGTCCTGGAGTTCCTCAAGCGTGAGTTCCCCTCGGCCTTCAAGAAGATCCGCTTCCCGGAGACGGTGGCTCTCGGCTTGAAGCCGGTCTCGAAGGAGGGGAGCGAGCGCCTCATCCGCGCCGCGATCGCCTACGCGATCCGGCACAAGCGGAAGAGCGTCACGTTGGTTCACAAGGGAAACATCATGAAGTTCACCGAGGGGGCGTTTCGCAACTGGGGCTATCAGCTCGCGGAGCATGAATTCGGCGCGAGCGTGTATACGTGGGAGCAGTGGGAGCGAACGCGGACGGCGAAGGGAGAAGCCGCCGCCAACGCCGAGCAGAAGACCGCCCTCGGCGCCGGGAAAGTCCTCGTCAAGGACGCCATCGCCGACATCTTCCTGCAGCAGATCCTGACGCGTCCGACGGAGTTCGACGTCGTCGCGACGCTGAATCTGAACGGCGACTACAACTCGGACGCCCTCGCCGCGCAGGTCGGGGGGATCGGCATCGCGCCGGGCGGCAACATCAACTACGTCACCGGCCATGCGGTGTTCGAGGCCACGCACGGCACGGCGCCCAAGTACGCCAACCTCGACCAGGTCAACCCCGGCTCCGTCGTGCTCTCGGGCGAGATGATGCTCCGCTATCTCGGCTGGGACGAGGCCGCCGACGCGATCCTCCGCGGCATGGACGGAGCGATCGCCAGCAAGCGCGTGACCTACGACTTCGCCCGGCAAATGGAAGGCGCGGTCGAGATCAAGTGCTCCGAGTTCGCCGACAACCTGATCGCGCACATGTAGGGCTGGGGGCCACTCCCCTTTTTCTGACAAAGCTCCCCGGATACCGCTTTGATCAGAAAAAGGGGAGTGGCCCCTACTCCGCCGGTACGGCGAGCAAGAAGCCGCCGGTCGCGGAGCGCGTGGATTTCGACCGGACGAGGGCGCGACGCAGCCGCGCGACGACCTCTGCGGCGAGCGGGTCGCTCAGGGCGGACCGGTCCACGACGAGCGCCAGCGGGCGAAGCCTGGCGGCATCGACGAAGAACGCGGCGAGGCGCCGCGCGACGACCGGCACCGCGGCCGGCCGCCGTGCGCGCTTCTCGTCGTGGCTCAACCGGTCCCACACGGGAACTCCGCCGACGAGCGCCAAGGGGAGGCCCCGGTGCAGCGCGTGCTTCTCGACGAGCGCCGTCGTCTCCCGACCCTGCGCGAGAAGCAGGGTCAAAACGACGCGAGCGAGATTCGACACTGCGGCTCCCGCCGTCCGCTCGAGCGTCGCGCACGTCAACCCCAGCGCCGCGGCCAGCGTCGTCAGCTCGCGGCGTGCCGCCCGGGCTCCGCCGGCGGCCCGCGGCAATTCCAACTCTCGCAGCGCGCCGGCGCGCGCGTCATCGAGGGCGAAGCGGAGTCGTGCGCGCTCGCCGGGACGCGGGTTGTCCGCGGCGTCGCCCCCGGCGGGCCCCGCAGCCGACCCCAGAAGCTGCAGCGCCTCGGCCGCGGAGGCGGGCCGCGCATCGCGGGCGCGCGCTGTGAGGCGGATCACGAGCTCGGCGAACCGCGCGGGTAGGTCGGGTCTCGCGCTTCGAGGGTCGGCGGACGGCCCCTCGAGGTGCCAGCGGAGCCAACGTTCGGGGGATCTCGAGGAAAGCGGCAGCCACCCGGTCGCAAGATAGAATAGGAGAACGCCCAAGCCGTAGAGGTCCGCGCGGCCGTCCACCGCCAATCCGAGGATCGTCTCGGGAGCGACGTAGGGAATCGATCCCGAGATGTGCCCCGGCAGGCCCGCGCGTCCCGACTCCGACGCGAGGCCGAAGTCCGTGAGCTTCACCCGCCCGAGCCTGAGGCGCGACGGTCCGACGAGGACGTTCCCCGGCTTGAGATCCCGATGAACGATCCCGGCCCGGTGGATGTGGTCGAGCGCGCGCAAGAGGCGGCGCGCGAGCTCCTCCAAAACGGAAGGAGCCTCCGTACCGGCGTGCAGGGCGCGATGGACCGGGATGCCGTGCACGAGCTCGAGGACCAAATACGGCGTGCCCGAAGGGAGCGGCCCCGAGACCGCACGCAGCAGCTCGTAGGCCCGCACCACGTGCGGGTGGCGCAGGCGCGACCATGCCGCGAACTCCGCGGCGAGCGGATGCACGGAATGTCCCGCCGCCTCGTCGCGCAACGCCTTGATCGCGACGTCCCGCCGAAACACCCGGTCGTACGCGCGGAAGACTCGTCCCTGGCCGCCAGCTCCAAGCGCCTCGACCAGCAAGAAGCGCCCGTCGAGCGCCGGAGAAGTCGAAAGTTGCGCGGAAGCCGTCATGGAATGACCCATCGGGGGAGGCGAAAGCGACGCTACGGCGAATCCGTCGCCGAATACAAGAGCGTGACGCGTCTCATGTTCCCGCGGAGGAAGCCCGCTGTTGTCGGGCCGGGAAAAGAAGATTACGTTGCGGGCATGCAACGACTCATTGCAGCCCTCGGCATCGCGCTCGCGCTTCCCGCCGCGCAGGCGGCCCCGAAGTCCATGCCGCCGGCCCCGTCGGCCGAAGCGCTCCCCGCGCTCGCGTCGTCCCTGGCCGGCCGCCTCGCCGAGAAAACCCTGCGCGCGCCTGACGGAACCGACGTCGCGCTCGGGGCTATCCTCGACGCCTTACGCACGGAGACCTGCCTCCGCACGATCGCACAGGGCGGCGGCTGGCCGGCTTCGTGGCTGATCGTGTCGGACTCGACGAAGCCCTACGATCTCGTCATGCGCGTGGCGCTCGCGGCGGATGGTTCCATCGCCGATCCCGACACGGCATTTCTGGCCTCGCGCCGCGCGTGGGACGACGCGTCCTTCGACGCCGCGTTTCAACAGGCGACCGGAAAGAAACTCCCGCGCGAGAAGCAGCGCAATGTCGTCATCCAGTCCTTCACCAAGCGCGTCGTGACCGACTACGTCTACGACCTCCCCGCGACGGGTCGAGGCGCCAAGGGGCTCCTGGCGCTCCTCCCCGACGGCTCATTGATCCGCGAGGCTCCGGCGATCGATCTGCGGGATGGGAAGCACCACACGCTTGCGGTCGTGCTCCTGCGCCCGCGGTTCGTGCCGGCGGACTGCTCCACGAAGGAAGGGCGTCGCACGGGGCACCGCGATTCCGGCGGCATCCTCCTCGCGCTCGCGGGGGAAACCGCTCTCGAAGACAAGCTCGACATCACGGAGGTCGTCCGAGCGGCGACAGGAGACACTCTCCTCCCGCGCTTCGCCTGCGAGCCGGGCGATACGGAACCCGGTGCCATCGACGCGCTCGTCGACCGTAAGTTCGAAGGGCGCGAGCCCGTCCACCTGCTCGATCTTTCCGGCCGCGTCGCACAGAGCAAGCTCGCCGGCGTCCCCGTGATCGTCGGCATCAAACGTGCGGACGGTGCGTTCAAACTGTTCGCGTCGGAGAAATAGGGGACACTCCCCTTTTCTCAAGAAGAGGACACTTTTCCTTCCGAGTTCGAGAGTCCTCGTTGCAGCACGCTCGCGCGCGGTCTTGTCTCCGCGCGCTCGCTCCGCCGGCTCGCTCGCTTCAATGGAAAAACCGCTCGCAATCCAGAGGGCTGCGCCGCGGACTCTCGAACTCGGAAGGAAAAGTGTCCTCTTCTTGAGAAAAGGGGAGTGTCCCCTATTCGCGGGGCTTGCGATTCGCCCCGAGCCAGATGTAGGCGACGAGACCGAGGAATCCGACGATCGAGACGACTTGCGAGATGGTGTCGAGGTCGTAGATGGGGAGCTTGATCCAGTCCTCGCTGAATCCGGGTATCAGCCGTAACGCCGCGCCGAAAACGCCGCCGAGCGCTCCGCCGGCCATCATCCCCGACGCGATCACGACGCCGCGCTCGCGCATCGTTCGCCCCGTCTCGCCGTCCTTCCGGGCGGCCTTCTTCGTGACGAGGTGGTGCAGGTAGCCGCCGACCAAGGCAGGGGAGTTCAGCTCGAGCGGTAGGTACATGCCCAGAGCGAAGGTCAGAGCCGGGACCTGGAGCATCTCGAGGACCACCGCGATCATCGAGCCGACTCCGAACAGAGCCCATGCGACCGGCTCGCGATTCATGAAGCTCTGAACCAGCGCTTTCATGATCGAGGCCTGCGGCGCGGCGAGGATCCGCTCGACCGCGGTCCCTTCCGGGGCATCGCCGAAGAAATACATCCGCGAGAGCATCGCGATGGTCAGCCCGGCGGCCACGGAGGCGGCGACGACGCCCAGGAACTTCACCCGCTCCTGCACCTGGGGTGTCGAGCCCAACCAGTAGCCTGTCTTGAGGTCGGTGATGGTCTGGCCCGACACGGACAGCGCGGTGCAGACCATGCCGGCGATGGCCATGACGAAGAACATGCCGGTCGGCCCGGTGAGGCCGAACTTCAGCAGCACCACCGAGGAGATCATGATCGTCAGCATCGTCATGCCGGAGACCGGGTTGCGCGCGGTGGTCGCGATCGCGTTGGCGGCGACCGACGTGAAGAAGAACGAGAAGACGAGCATCAGGAGGAGGCCGACGACCACCGCGGTCCACCCGCCCGCGCCGAGCGTTCCGAAGAAGACCAACGCGAGGAGCGACGTGACGATCGTCCCGACGAGCATCGTCATGATCGAGATGTCGCGGTCGGTGCGTTCGAGCTCGACGTGCCCTTCCCCGTGCCGGAACGCCTTGATCGCGATGCCGAACGAGCCCACGACGACCTTGAGCGACTTGAGGATGCCGAAGATCCCCGCGGTCGCGATCGCGCCGACGCCGATGAACCTGACGTACCCGCGGAAGATCTCGTTGGCGCTCATGGCGGAGATCGCCTTGGTGCCGGGCGGAACGACGTCGGGGAAGTGCGCGCCGAGGTAGAAGATCAGCGGGACGAGGACGAAGTTCGAAAGCACGCCCCCCGCGCACAGGATCATCGAGGAGCGCAGGCCCATGACGTAGCCCAGACCCAGGATGAACGCGATCGCGTCGAACCGGCAGACGACCTTCGCCTTCTCGGCGGCGTCCTTCACGAGCGGGACGAACTGGAAATCGACGAACTCCTTGAAGACGTGGAACGTCGTCACGAAGAAGTCGTAGAGGCCCGCGATCACGGTGGCCTGGATGAGCAGCTTCGCCTGCGAGCCGCCCTTCTCCCCGGTGACGAGCACTTCGGTGATCGCGGTCGCCTCGGGGTAGGGGTATTCGCCGTGCGTCTCCCGCACGAAGTAGCGGCGCAAGGGGATCAGGAAGAACACACCAAGGCAGCCGCCGGCGAGGCAGATGAAGATCGTCTGTAACGGGTGCGGCGAAAGATGGAGCGAGTACAGCGCGGGAAGCGTGAAGATCGCCCCCGCGACGACGGACGCCGAGACGCCCCCGATCCCCGTCATGATCACGTTCTGGAGCAGCGGCGGATCCTTGGAGACCACGCGCGTGAGCCCGATCGCCAAGATCGAGATCGGGATGGCCGCCTCCATCACCTGGCCGACCTTGAGCCCCGAATACGCCGAGGCGACCGTGAAGATCACGCAGAAGAAAAGCCCCCAGAACACGGAGACCCCCGTCGCCTCGGGAAACGTCGTTCCCGCCGGGACGATCGGCTTGTACACCTCGCCCGGTTTCAACGGCTCGTAGGCGTTCTCGGGAAGCGACTTGGTATCGGGGGCATCCATCGCGGTCTCCATGGGGGCTGTCACCCGCTCGTACGCGATCTCGTGGGCCGAACGCGGATCGTAACAAACTGACGGCGATAACCCACGTCGATTTCAAATACGTGTGTCCTTTCGCGGTCGCGGATTCGCGATTCTGCGAATCTTCCGTAGATCCGTCACACACTCCGAGGGATATGATTCGAGAAAAGCCGGCGCCGAGCCAGCCGCGGAGAGGGAGGACGTGGTCAGCAAGAGCGTCCCAAGGAAAGCAAGGGCCGAGGTCGAAGCCGGAGACTTCCCCGTCGTCGGCTTGGGCGCGTCCGCCGGCGGGCTCGAGGCCTTCGAGCATTTCTTCCGCAACGTCCCGCCCGGAAACGGCATGGCCTTCGTGCTCGTCCCTCACCTCGATCCGGGCCACGCCAGCATCCTCACCGAGATCCTGCAGCGAAGCACGGTCATGCCGGTCGTCGAAGCGCAAGACGGCATGCCTGTGGCGCCGAATGGCGTCTACGTCATCCCGCCCAACCGCGAAATGGCCATGTTCCGCGGCGGCATACAGCTCAGCCTGCCGGAACAACCGCGCGGGCATCGCATGCCGATCGACGCCTTCCTGCGCTCCCTCGCCGAGGATCGAGGAGAACGGGCCATCGGCGTCATCCTCTCCGGCACCGGTACCGACGGCACGCTGGGGCTTCGCGCGATCCTCGGCGCCGGCGGGGTCTCGTTCGTGCAGGACCCGGCCACGGCGAAGTACGACGGCATGCCGGTCAGCGCCATTCAGGCCGGGTATGCCACCTATGTCTTGCCGGCGGAAAAGATGGCGGGAGCGATGCTGGCGGGCGCACGCACCATGGGCGCGACCCACGAATCGCCCCCGACCGACACGAACAGCATGAATCAAATCCTGAAGCTGCTGCGCTCGGTCACCGGCAACGACTTCTCTCAGTACAGGAGATCCACCATCGCCCGTCGCATCGCGCGGCGGATGTCGCTTCACGACATCGAAAGCATGGAGCTCTACGCCCGCTATCTCAAGGAGCATCCTCCCGAAGTGGAATCGCTCTTCAAGGAGCTCTTGATCAACGTCACCAGCTTCTTCCGCGATCCCGAAGCCTTCGCCGCGCTCAAGAACGAAATCCTGCCGGAGGTCTTCGCGGGCAAGCCGGAGGGCTACGTGTTCCGTGTCTGGGTGGCGGGCTGCGCCAGCGGCGAGGAGACGTACTCCATCGCCATGCTGATGCACGAGTTCATGGCCGAGACCGGGAAGGATTTCAAGGTGCAGTTCTACAGCACCGATCTTGACGAGGACGCCATCGGCGCGGCTCGTGCGGCCACCTATCCGCCCAACATCGTCCAGGACGTTCCACCCGAGCGGCTCCCCCGCTTCTTCGTCAAGGACGACACCGGCTACCGGGTAAAGAAGGAAATCCGGGAGAAGATCGTGTTCGCCGTCCAGAACGTCATCAAGGACCCGCCTTTCACGAGGTTGGACCTGGTCAGCTGCCGTGATCTCATGATCTATCTGGAGCCGGAGCTGCAAGATCGCCTCATCCGGGCGTTCCACTACGCCCTCAAGCCGGGAGGCGTCCTCTTCCTCTCGCCCTCGGAGGGCATCGGGGAACGTCACGATCAGTTCGCGCCGCTCAGCCGGAAGTGGAGGCTCTACCGGGCGACCCACCCCGCCGCCGCAATCCACGGCGTGACGTCCGTCGGCCCGCTCCGGTCCATGGAGCGGGCCGACAAGCCGCCGGACGACCTGGTGAAGCTCACGAAAGAGGCCCGCTTCGCCGAGCTCACCCGACGCGTGTTGCTCCGGACCTACGCCCCCGCCTCGGTCGTGACCGACCTGAAGGGCAACATCCGCTACGTGCACGGCGATACCGGCAAGTATCTGCGCCCGGCCCCCGGCCAGGCGACGCTCAACGCGGTCGAGATGGCGCGCGACGACTTGCAACCGGAGCTGAGCGCCGCCATCCACAGCGCCGCCAGCCGAAGCGCACTGACGGTTAAACGAGAGCTGTCGGTCGGGTCCAAGCGCGACCGCAGGACCGTGAGCTTCAGCGTGCGCCCGTTTGCCGAACCCGAAGCCGGCGAGGACTTGCTCCTTCTGAGCTTCGAAGACGTGGCCCGCGCCGCACGCGACACGACCGCTCGCGGCCGGCGCACCGCCGGCTCGGCCGTCGACCGGCGCAGCGAGGAGCTGGAGCGCGAACTGGCCTACGCGAAAGAAACGCTCCACGCCACGATCGAGGAACAGCGGGCTTCCAACGAAGAGCTGATGTCCACCAACGAAGAAATGCAGTCCACGAACGAAGAGCTGCAATCGACCAACGAAGAGCTGGAAAGCTCGAAGGAAGAGCTGCAATCCCTCAACGAAGAATTGGTGACGGTCAACGCCGAGCTGGAAAACAAGATCGAGCAGCTAGCCAGCATGCAGGACGACATGAAGAACCTGCTCGACAATATCAACATCGGCGCGGTATTCCTCGACGAGCACCTGGTCATACGGAACTTCACGCCCGAGGCGGCGCGGATCTATCACCTGGTCCAGCGAGACGTGGGCAGGCCGCTGTCCGACATCAAGTCCGCTCTCGAGGGCGCCGACCTCCTGACGGAGGCCCAGCCCGTGCTCGAGAACCTTTCGCCCATCGAGCGCGAGGTGCGCACCACCGCCGGCGCCGTGTATCTCGCGCGCATCCAGCCGTATCGGACTCTCGATGACGTGATCGCGGGCGTCGTCTTGACCTTCGTCCCCCTCACGGATTTCAAGCGGATGCAGGAGGATCTCCTCGTGGCGAGGGGATTGGCGGAGAGCATCGTCGAGACGGTACGCGAGCCGCTCCTCGTGGTGGATGCCGAGTTTCGCGTCGTCTCCGCCAACCGATCGTATTACCAGCGCTTCCACGTCGCGCAGGACGAGACCGTGGGCCGCGTTCTCTACGAGCTTGGCAACCGCCAGTGGGACATCCCCGCGTTGCGGGAGCTTCTGGAGACGATCCTGCCGCGCCACCGAAGTTTCGATGCCTTCGCGGTCGAGCAGGACTTTCCCGTGATCGGTCGGCGCAGGATGCTCGTCAGCGCGCGCCGCATCGTCGGCACCATGGGGGAGACCCAATTGATTCTGCTGTCGATCGAGATGGCACCGACCGAGGAGTGAATCGAACGCGTGACCCAGAAGCCGGACGGGATGCGAACGCGCAGAGCGCGGCTGCGGACGGAGGCGGAGGCGCAGATTGCCGGCGCACCGCCGGCCGGCGCGAGAGCGAGGCCCGCCGAGGACGTTCTGCACGAGCTCGAGGTGCATCAGATCGAGCTGGAGATGCAGAACGAGGAGTTGCGCCGCTCCCAGCTCGCCCTGGAGGAATCCCGCGATCGCTACGTGGACCTCTACGAATTCGCCCCCGTCGGCTACCTGACCGTGACCGCCGAAGGTCTGATTTCGGGGATGAACCTGACGGGCGCCGTCCTCTTGGGCGAGGATCGCAAGAAACTGCTCCGCCGCCGGTTCCAGAAATTCGTGATCCGCGACGACCGAGACCGATTCCATCGGTTGTTCACCGGACTGATGTCTCACGGGGAGCGGCACGCGGTCGAGCTGGGCTGTCAGCGCGCCGACGGCTCCAGGTTCCACGCACAGCTGGACTGCGTGCGCGTGGAGGCCGGCGACAAGCCGCCGGTCGCCCGGATCACGCTCGCGGACGTCACCGAGCGCAAGCGGGCCGAGGTCGCGCTGCAAGAAAGCGAAGCGCGGAACAGCGCCATCGTCCAGACGGCGCTGGATTGCGTCGTGACGATCGATCACGAGGGGAAGATCCTGGAATTCAATCCCGCGGCCGAAAGAGTCTTCGGGCATCGGCGCGCCGACGTGTTGGGGAAGGAAATGGCTCAGGTCGTCATTCCACCGTCCCTGCGTGAGGCGCATCGTCAGGGATTGAAGCGCTATCTGGCGACCGGCGAGACCCAAATCGTCGGCAAACGGATCGAGCTCACGGCCTTGCGAGCCGACGGCAGCGAGTTTCCAGTCGAGCTGGCCATCACGCGGATGGGGACTCGGGAGCCGCCGACGTTCACCGGTTTCATTCGTGACATCACTAAGAGGAGGGCGAACGAAGCGGAGATCGAGAGTCTGGCGTTCTACGATCCCTTGACGCAGCTGCCCAACCGGCGGCTCCTCGTGGACCGCCTGCAGAAGGCCTCTCTGGTCTGCGCGCGGAACCAGCGGCGGGGGGCGATCCTCTTCATCGATCTGGACGACTTCAAGACGTTAAACGACACGCGGGGACATCACGTCGGCGACGAATTGCTGAAGCAGGTGGCCGGCCGGCTCCTTTCGTGCGTGCGCGCGGGCGACACCGTGGCCCGCCTGGGCGGCGACGAGTTCGTCGTGATGCTGGAGGAGCTGAGCGGGAGCCTACGGGAGGCGACGGCGCAGGCCGAGACCGTCGGCGAGAAGATCCTCGCGGCGCTCGCGCCGCCCTTCCTCCTCGCCGGCCGCGAGCATCACAGCACCGGGAGCGTCGGGGGCATGCTGTTCGGCGATCATCGGGAGACCGTCGATGACTTGTTGAAACGGGCGGACCTCGCCATGTATCGGGCCAAGGCCGCGGGCCGCAACGCCCTGCGATTCTTCCATCCGAGGATGCAGGTCGCCGTCACCGCCCGCGCCGTCCTCGAGGCCGAGCTGCGCCGGGCGGTGAAGGAAAGCCAATTCATTCTGCACTACCAGCCCCAGGTGGACGGCGAGGGCCGCGTCACGGGTGCCGAGGCGCTGGCGCGCTGGCAACATCCTCAGCGCGGCCTCGTCGCTCCCGCCGATTTCATTCCTTTGGCCGAGGAAACGGGGCTGATCGAGCCCCTCGGCCGGTGGGTGCTGGTGTCCGCATGCGCGCAGCTTCTCGCGTGGAGCGCGCGGCCGGAGACGGCCCACCTCACGCTGTCGCTGAACGTCAGCGCCCGCGAGTTTCTCCATCCGGAATTCGTGGCGCGAACGCTGGCGGTGATCGATCGCGCAGGCGTCGATCCGCGAAAGCTCATACTCGAATTCACCGAAAGCCCGCTGCCGGACAACTTGGAGGAGACCATCGCCAAGATGACGGCCATCAAAGCCCACGGCGGGAGGTTCTCCCTGGACGACTTCGGGACGGGGTACTCCTCGCTCTCCTATTTGAAGCACCTGCCCCTCGACCAGCTCAAGATCGATCAGTCCTTCGTACGCGATGTCATCATCGAGCCGAGCGATGCCGCCATCGCCCGAACGATCATGGCGTTGGGTCAGAGCTTGGGCCTGGCCGTCATCGCCGAAGGGGTGGAAAGCGTAGAGCAGCGCGACTTCCTTGCACATCAGGGCTGCCGCGCTTTCCAGGGCTTTCTGTTCGGCCGGCCAGGACCCGTCGACGTCTTGCTCTGAGCATCGAGGGCGCCACCGTCGACCCGCTCGACGCCCGACGACGCAGCGGTCATGATGACGTCAGCGATAGCGCGCCGTCCGGGCGCCCTCGCGTTGTGGAGCCTACGTGCGGCTGAGTCGTGCTCTTGTCCGACGTCTAACCCCTAACTTCGCCGAAGGGTTGACCCGAGCCGATCTCGGGAGTCCGTCCGTCACGCTGGCCAAGGCGCAGCACGAGCGCTACTGCGAGGAGCTCCAGCGCTGCGGCCTCGTCCTGACGTGCCTCTCGGCGGACGCCCACTATCCGGACGGCACCTTCGTCGAGGACACCGCGATCGTTACCCCCCGGGGTGCGATCTTCACCCGTCCGGGTGCTGCGAGCCGCCGGGGCGAGGTCGCGAGCATCGCTGAGGCGCTCCTCGATCTCCTGCCGTCGCTCGGCGAGATCGAAGCGCCCGCCACCGTGGACGGCGGCGACGTTTGTGCCGTCAACGACCGGTTCCTGATCGGGCTCTCGGCGAGGACGAACGAAGACGGGGCGCGGCAGCTTGCCGCGATCCTGCAACGCAACGGGTACGAATCGACGATCCTCGATCTTCGCGATCTTCCCGCCTTGCTTCACCTCAAAAGCGGGCTCGCCGCGCTCGATGACGGACGCCTCGTCGCGATCGCGGCCCTGGCGGATCGGGAGGAGCTTCGCGGCTACCCGACGGTCCGCGTCGACGAACGCGAGTCGTACGCGGCCAATTGCGTGTGCGTCAACGGCCGCGTGCTGATCGCGCGCGGGTTTCCACTCGTCGAAGCGGCGCTCGTGAAGCTCCGATACGACGTCGTCACGCTGGAGATGTCGGAATTCCGGAAGATGGACGGCGGGTTGAGCTGCTTGTCGCTTCGGCTATGACGCG
Source organism: Acidobacteriota bacterium (assembly GCA_043740355.1). Lineage (GTDB taxonomy): Bacteria > Acidobacteriota > Polarisedimenticolia > Polarisedimenticolales > DASRJG01 > DASRJG01. The sequence goes on from JAYUCM010000005.1 coordinate 13,358, forward strand.
CCGTGCCGCAATGATCTCACCATCGACGTGAACGCGTCCCGCTGTTCGTTCACCGTGCCGTCGGGACCGGTGAACTTGAAGTACCAGTTCGCGTCGGGGCCGGGTGCCACGGCGCCCAGCAGGCGGTAGCCGGGCTTGGGTGTGGCCGGCGCCGCGGTCATCGTCATGCCGCCCTTGTAAGTTCCGGCGACCTCGACCATGAAAACCTTGAGCCCGCCGACCTCGATCTCCGAGGTCCGCATCGCGCTCTGCGCGCTGCCGCCGTCGGCGAGTGTGAACTGTTCGGCCCACCGGGTGGCGTTCGACATCGGGTCGCCGCCCTGACCGGGGCCGAAATAGAAGACGGCGCACTCGCCGTCTCCGCGCTTGCCGGGGACGCGGTACTGAGCGCGGCGCATCGACGAGGCCGGCTTCTCCGCGATCCATCCCGCCGGCGCCGTCCACGCGAGGGCGGCGTCACCCGTTCCGGCGCCTTCGGGAACGGCCGGAAGCCCGGGCTGCGGCGTCCCGGCGGCGTCGATCGGCGGGTGGCCCGGGGGGAGGGTCGCCGTCGCCTCGTTGCGGCCGGAAACCATCAGCGGAGCCTTTGCCGTGGTTGCGGCCGGTCGCGGCGCTTCGCTCTTGACCGCGCCCTGATCGGAACACGCCGTGAGCAGTCCGGGCATCACCGCCAAGACGAACAGCGCGACAGGCGAGCGGGTTGTGGTCATCATGTCCGTCAGGATAACAGGGGCTACCCCAGGGCGGCGAGCTTGACCGCGCGCACCGCATCCGGATCCGGGGGCGGAGGATCGATCCTTTCGCCGTCCACCAGCCACCGCGCCAATGCGGTGACGCCCGCGAGATCGTAACGGCACAGCCACGCTTCGAGATCGTCGGCGGGATCTTCCCCCCACGTCCGCGGGTCGTCCGCGTTGACGGCGGAAGGCAAAGCGCTCCGGCGGTAGCGTCGAAAGAAGTCCTGGTGGAAGACGAGGAACCGCCGCGTGCGCGTGCGCCCCTTGTCGTCGTCGCGAAAGTGCGCCCGGCACAGCTCGACGTAGCGGCGGACCACCGCGAGCCGCTCGTCGGGCGACAGCTCGATGTCGCGCTGTTCGGCGTACTCGCGGAAGATCCACGGCTTCGCGAGCGCCCAGCGCCCGGCCATCACGGCCGCGCAGCCGGTCTCTTCCATCCGGCGCTTCGCGTCGCGCCACGTGAAGATGTCCCCGTTCCCGATGACGGGAACGGGAACTTCGGCGACGAGCGCCTTCACGTGGTCCCAAGCGGCCGGGCGGCGGTAGCGCTGCGCGCGGCTGCGCGCGTGAAGAGTGATCGCATCGACGCCGGCACCGACCGCGGCGCGCGCCACCTTCAGATACGCGTGCTCGCCCTCCGACCACCCGAGCCGCAGCTTGATCGTCACGGGAATCGTCACGGCGGCCTTCATCGCGGCGACGATGGCCGCGACCTTCGACGGCCGCTGCAGCAGCGACGCCCCGAACCCGCGGCGGGTCACCTCGTCGATCGGACAACCCAGGTTGACGTCGACGAAATCGGCCCCCAGGCCTTCGGCGACACGAGCGGCCTCGGCCATGACCTCGGGGATCTTCCCCGCGAGCTGGACGCCGAAGATCGACTCCGCCGGGTGGCGGCGCAGCAGAGGGAGATCGCCGCGGTCCTTCCCTCCGGTTCTGTGCGCGTAGGCCATCTCGCCGGAACACACGGTGGCCCCCCACTCGCCCGCCAGCAGGCGGAACGGCAGATCGGTGCCTCGCGTCATCGGCGCCATGACCAGGCGGCCGCGGAAGATCTCGTCGGCGGTCATCAATAGCGGATGTTCTCGTCGGCGCCGTTTGCCGCCGTGCCTTCGTCGTCCGCGGGGAGATCGCGCTCGAGCTGCTCGGTGATCGTCTTCACCTGCACTTCCGCCGCGTGTATCTTCCCGCGGCAGAGCGCCACGAGCCGCGCGGCCTCGGCGACCAACCCGGACAGCTCGTCGATGTCCACCTTCCCTTCCTCGATCTGTGTGAGGATCTCCTCGAGCCGCGCCGCAGCCTGGCCGTAGGAAAGCTCCTTCGCGCCCTTCGCCTTACTCATCGTTCGCCCCTTCCGACACGAGCCCCAGCCGTCCGGTCCGCAATTCCGCCGTCACGCGCGCGCCTGCTCTAGCCTGCGACGGCTCGACGACGACCCGTCCGTCCACCCCGCGCAGGATCGCATACCCGCGCTCGACGACGCGCCGCGGATCGAGCAGATGGAGCCGCCGGGCGCGCAGGGCGACGCGCTCGTCCGCAAGCGCGAGCGCGCGCGTCACGCGCGGCGCCAAGCCCTGGCCGGATTCCGTCGCGCGGCGCAGAGCGGAAGCGAGATCCCGCCGCGCTCCCTGCCCGAGCTGCCGCGCCGACGCCTGCAGGAGCGCGCGCGAGGTCTCGATCCGCCGCGTCGCGGCGCGAGCCAGACGGCGGGCGGCATCGCCGCGGTTGCGCTTCTCCGTGTCGAGCAGCGCGCGCGCCACATCGTAGATCGAGGTCTCGAGATCCTCGACGCGGTTCCAGGAAGCGCGCACCGCGTCCACGAGGAACGCCGCCGCCGCCGTCGGCGTTTTGGCGCGGCGCGCCACGTGGTCCAGCACCGAGACGTCCTGCTCGTGCCCGATGCCAGAGACGACCGGGATCGGGAACGTCGCCACCGCGCGGCCGAGCGCCTCGGTGTCGAACCAGGCGAGGTCCGTCCGCGAGCCGCCGCCCCGGCAGATCAGGATCGCGTCGAAATACGCCAGCCTTGCGCGGAACCAGTCGAGGGCGTTCAACACCGACGTCTCCGTCGCGCGCCCCTGCACGCGCGCGCCGTGCGCCGTCACCTGGAAGGCGAAGCCGCTCTCGCCCAGCGTGCGCAGCACGTCGTGGTACGCGTCGGAATTCAAGCTCGTGATGAGGCCGATGCGCAGCGGCAGCTCGGGAAACGGAAGCCGGGCGTTCCGCTCGAGCATTCCGTCCGCGGCGAGCTTGCGGACGATCTCTTCACGGCGACGCGCCGCCTCGCCCAGCGTGAAGGCGAGGTCGAGCTCTTCGATTTGCACGCGGTAGGCGCCCCAGGCGTCGTAGAGATCGACGCGAACGCGCACACGGACCTCGACCTCGTCTTCGAGAGTGAAGGGGTTTCCCGCCGCGGCGAGCTTGCGCTCGATCTCCTGGCGTGCGCCGTCGAACAGGATCGCCTGAACCTGGTAGGCCTGCTCGCCGGTCGCCTCGCGCTCGATCAGCGTGAAGCCGACGTGTTTCTTGTGCCGGCTCCGGTTGAAGCCGCTGATCTCCCCGACGAGCCAGATCGCGTGCGGGAACGCCGCCGTGAGGACCGCCTTCACCTCGCGGTTCAGCCGGCCGACCGTCCAGTGCGACGCGGC
>JAYUCM010000006.1:0-16733 GCA_043740355.1 Acidobacteriota bacterium
GGCCGCCGCCAGTTCCCGCCCTCCACCAGCGGCATCTCGTTGGCTCGATTGAAGCCGTCCGCGGTAACGACGCCGGGCACGACGAAGAGGGCGGTGATCGTCCGGTCCTGATTCATCGTGACGTTGAGCGGGTTATCCAGCGCGTGCCCTGCAGGCACGTCGCCGCTCCAGCTGGAAAACTCGTAGCCTCCGTCAGGAAACGGCGTGAGCGTCACCTCCGTGCCAAAGGCGTAGGTCGCCTGATCGGGGTTTTTCATCACGCTGCCGTGGGTCGCATTAACGGTAAGGGTCGCGCTCGTGTTGAGCGTGCTCGTGAAGTCTTCACCCGATACGTTCCCGGTCACCGGTCCAGCCACGGTCCGGGTCAGCGGGTTCATCGTGTGGCCCAACAGTGCCGGCGTCAGGACGATCGACGTTGCGTCGAGCGGCACTCCACCGATTGTGTACACGCCGTTGCCGTTCGACGTCGCAGTGCTGTTGAACCCGCCGCTGGCGGTCACCAGGACGTTGCCGAGTCCTGTCGCGCTCTCCGTGATCGTTCCGCCGATGCTGTACGACTGTGGCGTGCCGGCCTCCCAGTCGTCGGCGATCGCGCCCGTGAGGTACGTCTCGAACCCCGGCCTACCGGACGAGAGGGTCGTCGTGTTCGCCACGCTCTTGACGACCACGCCGTTGACCTTGACGTACACCGTACCGCCGTCGAGGAGGGCTTCGATGACGTCCCCGGCAACGAGTGTTGACGATGCCGTCGTCAAGTTGCCGCGGTTGGTCCCAGCCGAATACCAGTAGATGTAAAGCGTCCCGCCATTCCACGCCGCGACGAGCGCTTGATTGCTCGCACCCAGAAGCACGAGACCGAGCTGTCCACCCGCTTGCACCACCCTCGCACGCGCAAACTGTCGCGTGTTGTCGAACGTGCCTGCGCCTTGCCAGTAGTAGAGGGCTTCGCCCGAGGCGCCGGCGACGCGGTTGTTCGTCAGGTTGACCGAACCGCTTCCGAGGGAACGCTGCCAATTCCCGCCGACCAGCAAAGGCGTCTCGTTCGCCCGATTGAAGTCATCGGACGCGACCACGTCGGGAGCGGTGAAATGGGCGGAGACGGTTCGGTCCTGATTCATCGTGAGCTGCAGCGGGTTGTCCATCTCGTGCCCCGCGGGCACGTCACCGCTCCAACTCGCGAACGTGTAGTCTCCGTCGGGGATCGGCGTCAGGGTAACGACCGTGCCGAAGGTGTAGCTTGGCAGATCGGGGTTCCTGGTCACGCTGCCGTGAGAAGCCAGGATCGTCAGCGTCGCGTTGGTGTTGAGCGTGCTCGTGAAGTTCTGGCCCGACACGTTCCCGATGACGGGACCGGCGACCGTCCTGTTCAGCGGGTTCATCGTGTGTCCCGACAGCGTCGGGGTCAGGACGATCGACGTCGCGCCGGGCGGGATCCCCGTGATCGTGTAGGCACCCGTGCCGCCGGTCGTCGCGCTCCCGCTGAACCCGCCGCTGGCGGTCACCAGGACATTGCTCAGTCCCGTCGCGTTCTCGGTGATCGTTCCGCCGATCGTGTACGACGCGGGTGTGCCGGCCTCCCAGTCGTCGAGAATGGAGACTTGACCGGGGAGGCTCGTATCGAGGTAGGTGATGAACCCCGGCGTGCCCGACGTCAGCGTGGTCGTGTTGGCGACGCTCTTGACGGTGACGCCGTTGACCTTCGCGTAAATGATGCCGCCATCGAGAACCGCCTCGATGATGTCCCCGTTGGCCAGGCTCGAGGGTCCCGTCGCCAGTTGGCCGCGATCGGTGCCGCCCGAGTACCAGTAGATGTAGACCGTATCGCCCACACCCGGCGGGCCCCAGGCGACCATGATCGATTGATCCGGTCCGCCGAGCAGTACGAGTCCGAGCTCTCCATCCTTCTGAACGACCGTCTGCCGTGCGAACTGTCTTGAAGGATTGAATGTGCCGGCACCCTTCCAATAGTAGATGCCTTCTTTCGAGGCACTGGTCACTCGGTTGTTCGTCAGGATCGAGAAACCGTCGTAGTTCCCTGCGATGGTGCGGCCCCAGTTCCCGCCCACCGTGAACGGTGACTCATTGGGACGATTGAAGCTGTCGGAAGCGATGACCGTTTCAGCCTGCGCGTGCGCGGGCGGGGTCATCGGTAACGGCATCAGCGTAAGGATGCCGATCAGGGAGGCCGCCCGAACAGCGAATCCCGAGAAGATATCTACCGCCCGCCGCGTACCGTCGGCCAAGTCGACCTCTTCCCCGAACACGTATGCGGCTTGCTTACGACGAGGTTGGAATACTGTCAACGCGCGATTGTGAAGTCGCGCTGATGCCGGGCCCGCGCTGGGCGAGAAGAGTCAGGCTTTTCGGTCGAACGGTCGGGATCGGCGCCGGCGGTGACGACTTTGAAATCGGTTGTCCGTCCTCACCGCCCCGCCGCGTACCGTCGGTCAAGCCTGCCGCTTGCCCGAACCCGTACTTCCCATGGGTACGTTCAGTCTGGAGTTCTGTCAACGAACCGATTCGAGCTAATTCTTCGTGTAGGTAATCTCCATCATCTTGAACTCTTTTCCGTCCTTCGCCGGACCGAACATCTCGAAAACCTCGGTCGTCGGGCTCGTCCAGCGGGTGGTCATCCGTGCCTTCACCGGGGCCTTCTTGACCGCGTCGTTCCAGCTGCCGGTGAACGTGCAGTTGTGCTTGGCGTCGCACTTGCCCTGGCTGACCATGATGCCGGTGGACATGCTGTCGTTCCAGGTGGACCAGTATTTCCCCGAGACGTTGTCGTAGCCCATCATTCCGTGGCCGATGAACGGCGCTCCCATCATCTTGGAATCGACCTCCTCGACCAACACGCGTCCGTCCAGCGTCATCGTGCGAGTGGCGGTACCGGTCTCCTCCATCGCCGCCCCACCCGGCGCTTCCCAGCTCTTGGTCTTGATGCTGTAGGTGCCGGCCGTCGCCGCCAGCGTCTTGTGCTGCTCTCCCGGAGTCCCCGCCTTCTGGTAGGCCTCCATCGTCGCCTGCTGCTCGGGGGTCATCTTGGGGGGCTCGCCCCCCGCCTGTGCCAGCGCGTGTCCGGCGAGCAGCACAGCGGCGGCGGCCAACAGCGTTCCGGTCAGCTTTCCGATCATGGTGCCTCCTTCGATAGGGCAATCCCGCGCGAACGCGCACGGCTCGACGCATTTTGTGGGTGCCCGCCCGTTCCGGTCAAGGTCGGACCGGGCTCGAGGGGATTCTAGCGGGTCGCCCTTACCTGGAGAGCCCGGGCGATGGCGTCCGATAGCTGCTCGATCTCGTACGGCTTTGCGACGATTCCGAGCACGCCTTCGTCGAGAAGCTGCTGAGCGGCGACGTTGAACCCGTACCCGGTGCACAGGACGGCCTTCACGTCGGCATTGATCGCCTTCAGGGCCCTGAAGCATTCGCGGCCCCCCATGCCGGGCATGGCGAGATCCAAAAGGACGACGTCGATCTCGTCGGCGAGCTCCCGGTAACGGCTGACGGCCGCAGCTCCGTCGGTTGCGATCGTCACGTCGTAGCCGAGACTGCGCAAGACGTCCGCCGCGACCTCCCGGACCCCCTCCTCGTCATCCACGACCAAAATGCGTCCGGTTCCGGGGACCGCCCGCCCGCTCCGGCGTGGCGCCTCGGCGGCCGTGATCTCCGCGGCGTGGCGCAGATAGATCTCGACTGTCGTTCCGCATCCGACCTCGCTTCTGACCCCGATCGTGCCGCCGTGATTCTGGACGATCCCGTAGACCATCGCGAGGCCCATTCCGGTGCCCTTGCCCAACTCCTTCGTCGTGAAGAAAGGCTCGAAGATGCGTCTCCGGACCTCTTCGGTGATTCCACAGCCCGTGTCCGTGACCGTGAGCCGCGCGTAGCTTCCGGGGCTCGTTCCGGCACGGCGGCGACAGTCGTCCTCATCCAAAACGACGATCGCCGTGTTGATCGTGAGCTCGCCGCCGTCCGGCATCGCATCGCGCGCGTTGACCGCAAGGTTCAACACGACCTGCTGAAGCTGTCCGGGGTCGCCGAGGACGACGACCGAGGCGGGTGAGGACGTGCGATGCATGACGATGCTCTTGTCGACCGTCCGTTGAAGCAGCGCGATGACTTCCTCGACGAGCACGGCCAGGTCCACCGCCGCGCTCTCGTTCTTTCCCTTCCGCGCGAAGCCGAGCAGCTGCTGCGTCAACACCGCCCCGCGCTTCGCGGCCTTCTCCATGACGTCCGCGGCCTTGTGGACGCCGTCGTCCTTCGCCATCTTCTTCAAGAGACCCGTGTAGCCCAGGATAGCCGTGAGGATGTTGTTGAAATCGTGGGCCACGCCGCCGGCCAGCGTCCCGATGGCCTCCATCCGCTGCGCCTGCCGCAGCTGCTCGTCGCGCTCGCGGAGCTCGCTTTCGGCTTGCTTACGGTCGGTGAGGTCGCGTATGTGGCCGGCAAAGCTGGGCGGCCCGTCGAGAGGAATCCGGGTGATCGCCAGCTCGACGGGTAACTCCGACCCGTCTTTCCGCAATGCGACGCTCTCGATGCGACGGCCGAGCACGGGGCCCTCGCCCGTCGTCAGAAATCGCGCGATGCCCTCTTGGTGCATCGGCCGGAGATGGGGCGGGATGATGACGTCCGCCAGGGGTTGGCCGAGGACCTCGGAGCGCGCGTAGCCGAACATCGTCTCGGCGGCGGGATTGAACTCGACGACGCGGCCCTCGTGATCCATGATCACGATCGCGTCCAGGGCGGTCTCCAGGATCGCGTGCTTGCGCGCCTCGCTCTGCGTCCGCGCCTCCTCGGCGGATCGACGGTCGGTGACATCCAGAGCGAGAGCCACGCTCCCGATGATCTGCCGGTCTCGGCCGAAGAGCGGCTCGACGTACGTGTCGAACGAGCGCCCATCCCAGCTCATCTCGTACGACACCGACGTGCCCGCCACCGCGCGGAGGTGGGCCGCGATGGGTGCGAACCCACGATCCTGCGTTCGGAAGTAGTCGTAGAGGGTTCGGCCCACCACCTCGTTGGGCTTCAGCCCGAGGTGCGCCAACGCGGAACCCACCGACGACGTGAACCGCAAGTCCAGGTCCGTGCTCCACATCACGGCGGGCATCTGCTCGACCAAGAGGCGGAGGCGGCTCTCGCTGTCGCGCAGCATGCGCTCCGAGCTGCGCAGCACCTCGAGGTCGGAGACGTCCTGGACCATGACCATCAGCTGGTCGACGCGGCCCTTGGGCGAGAGTATGGGAATCGCGGTCACGTAGACGATGCGAAGCGTTCCATCGATGTCCAGGTTGAGCTCGCGATGCGCGGTGGTTTCGGACTCGAACGCGGCCGCGACGGGGCATCCTTCGCAGACCACGCCCTCGCGGCAGAGCGCGCGATGGCAGCCCGCTCCGACGAAACTCGCCGGGTCGGACGCGGCCCGCAGATGCTGCGCGAAGTACTCGTTGGTCCACACGACCCGGAGCGACGCATCGACGACAAAGAACCCGACGTCGCCGTGGCCCACGACCGCCGACAACTTCTGACGCTCGCGCTCGAGGACGTGAACCTGCGCATCGAAGAGTCGGACCAGGCGTTCGGAGTCTTCGAGGCGGCGTCTGAGCGATTCGATCGTCTCTTCGGCATCGACGAGCGGCTGTGTGTCCACGCTGTCTTGGCTCCGGCCTTTGGCCTACGCCCGAGGGGAGACGGCCGGTCCGTCGACGGCCGTTCGTCGTCGCGCGTATTCCGCCGCCAACCACGCCGCGACGCGTTCGACGTCCTCGACCGACGCCGCGTCGAAAGCGTTGCATTCGTGGCTATCGACGTCGATCTGGGCGAAGATCTTGTCCCCCAACCGGATCAGCACCACGAGCTCCGATTTCGTCGAGGTGGAGCAGGCGAGGTAGTTGGAGACCTTGGTCACGTCGGGCACGTTGATGTTGCGTCTCTCCGCGACGGCCGTTCCGCAAACGCCTTGACCTACCCCGATGAAAACGTGGTCCGTGGGGGCGCCGATGAACGTGCCCAGCCGGAGGACGTCGTCCGGAAACAGCTCGTAGATTCCCGTCCAGTGGAATCGCGGATGAGATTCGTGGAGCCGGTGAACGGCGCGCTCGAGGATCGCCTCGAGCTTCGCGCCCGCGTCTTTCAACCGATCGAGATCCTGGCAGATCTGTTCGCCCGTCATGAGGACTCCCCAAAGCTGGGCATCAGCGCGCTCTCTCTCACCTCGGCGCGGGGCAACGAAAAGTAGAATATCGCTCCCCGATCCACGCGCCCCTCCGCCCAGGTACGCCCGCCGTGCCGCTCGACGATCCGGCGCACGTTCGCCAGGCCGATGCCCGTGCCTTCGAACTCGTCGTCGCGGTGCAGTCGCTGAAAGACGCCGAACAGCTTGCCGGCGTACCGCATGTCGAAGCCCACGCCGTTGTCGCGAACGAAGATGACGACCTCGCCGGCGTCTCCGTCGATCGATCCGATCTCGATGACCGCTTCTGTCCTCGTCTTCGTGTACTTCACGGCGTTTCCGATGAGGTTGGCGAGCACCTGTCGGAGCATGGAGGCGTCGGCTTCGACGTCGGGGAGCGGGCCGACGCGCCATTCGATCGCGCGGTCGCCGGTCTCGTCGTGCAAATCCGCAATGACCTGCTCCGCCGTCGAACGGAGGGACACGCGCGAGGAGAGCACTTCCGCGCGGGACATCTTCGAGAATAGAAGGATCTCGTCGATGAGCACGCCCATGCGCGTAGCGCTCTCGCGAATCTTGTCGAGATACCGACGCCCCGTCGCGTCAAGTCCGGACGTGGCGTGCTGGGCCAGCAGATCGGCGAATCCGTTGATATGCCGGAGCGGCGCGCGCAGGTCGTGCGAAACCGAATAGGAGAACGACTCCAGCTCTTTGTTGGCGAACTCCAGCTTCCGGCTGGCCGCCTGCACCTTCTGAGAGCTCTGGAAGATCTCTGCCTCCATCCGCTCCATCCGGGTCTGCAGCGCGAAGGTGCCGCCCGCGGCCGGTGTTTTCTGTCGCACGAACTCGGTCACATCTTCGACGCGATGGATGACGTACTCGAGCTTGCCGTCGCCTCCGAGCACCGGGGAGTTGATCGGGCTCCAAAAACGCTCCACGAACGCGCCGTCGGGTCTGCGCACGTCGTACTTCTGGATCGCCATGGTGTCGGAGCTGAGCGTCCGCCGCACCCGGTCGAGCGAGGCGCGCAGATTGGACGTGCCGGTTGCGGCCGGGTCGTCGGGGTTGTTCGGGAAGGCGTCGAATACGTCGCGGCCGCGCAGATCCTCGCGCCGGGTCATCGTCGCATCGAGATAGGCGGCGTTGGCCGTCACGATGCGGAGGTCGGGCGTGAGAACGAGATAGGAGCCGGGGAGCGCCTCGAACAGGCTCTCGAAGGCCGCTCGAGAGCGGTTGAGCTCGGCGTTCGACCGGTCGGCGGCCACGGCGCTGCGGCGCACGAGAACGGCCAGCACGACGACGGTCGCGATCACGAAGAGGGCGGTGCCGGTGGACGTGTCGTAGTACCCCGCCCGCTGACCCGTCAGTCGCAGCCAGCCCAGAACGATGGGAATGCCCAACACGGCGGGCATCAGCCGACGCTCGATCGCCCCCCCCGGGGTGTCGCCCGTGAGCAGGGCGACGTGTCCCTCGTCGGGCCGGGCGCATAGGACCCCGAGGCTCAATGCGAAGAGGAGCGCGGACGTGTGCAAGGCCATCCCGATGTGACCCGCAATCCCGTAGAGCGGGCCGGCACTGTACGCGTAGCCGATGAGGGCGAAAAGAGTGAGGAGGATCACGCCGACCGCCAGCGGCTCGGACGGTCGGCGCCCCCGGCGCGTCTTGACGTCGAGCAGCGCGAGCGACGCGCCGATGAATACGCACGCCAGCGCCGTGTTCGGCGCCATCCGGTTCCGCCAGCCGCCCGAAACGATCTCGAGCTTCTCCGCGTAGAACATGGTGTCGATGCCCCGGTCCCACCCAGCCAGATAGCCGAACAGACGCAGCGCGCCGATGCACGCGACCGCGATGGCGAACGCGCGTCCGAGTCGCATCTCGCGAGGATCGCGATCTCGGTCTCGCAGCAGCCACAGCGACAATCCCGACAACGCGAGAGCGAGGGCCGTCATCGGATTCATCCCGACGAATCCGGGAACGACGCTCTTCAATACTTCGATGTCCCACCGCCACCCGGCGAGGACGAGATCGCCGACCGCCAGGGCCGCGAAGCTCGCCCAACCCGGGTACTGGCGCACGAGCCGTTCGAGACGGCTCTCCCGGCGAGCGGGTGAATGAAGAGTCGCTTCCTGCGCAATCATGGCTTCGACCGCATCCTTCCTTGCTGCGCCCTCCCGTGCTCGGGCTCCCCGAAGAACACGAGTCCTCTTCTAAACGTAGGCACCCCGCGGGCGTTTTCAAGCGATCCCCGAAAGCGAGCGGGTACGGCGCTGTGCAATACGTACACAGCGTCCCACGAGGGCAGCGCACCGAGCGGCGGCGCCACCGCGACTCGGTCACCATGGACGAGCCGCCTCGTTGCGGCTTTTGAAGGAGATCCTCATGATCAAAGGACTTATCTGCGCCGTTTCGATTCTCTCCGCCGCAGCCCTTCCGTCCTCCCGATCGCCCATCGGCGATGCAGGCCCCGCTACACGGGACGCTCGCGCCGGCAAAAATCTGCAGACCTTCGACGCGATGTACGGCGTGGACGGCCCGTTCGTCGGGGACGGTTTCCTGATTCGTGGGATTCCGGGAGACGAGCTCCCGTGGGAGGTCCGAGACGCGCGAGGCAGGCTGGATACGGACGGCCACCTGACGATCAAGGTGAGAGGGCTCGTCTTCAAGGACGTCCCGGAAGTTCCCGTCGAGCTTCGCGGGAAGAACGACGAGGCCGAATTCCGTGGTGCCGTGAGCTGCTGGACCGAGGAGGGAGACCACGTCGCGACCGTGAACACGATCACCCGCGGGTTTCCCGCCACGGCGTCGGGGGACTCGTCGATCCGGGCCACGTTGAGCCTGCCCAACCCGTGCGTGGCGCCCATCATCATGGTGCTCGCAGGCTCGGAGGATAAGTGGTTCGCCGTGACCGGCTTCGAGTCGGCCGAGTAGGACGCGTTCACGAGCTTCGCACTCCGTTGGGGTCTACACCCCATGGCGCGGCCTGCGGCGTCCTCCGATCATGCCGGAATTCCTGACGTCATGCGCAATCGAGCGACGGACGCCAGGATGGAGGCAACGGAACATGCGGAACACTCGGATCTGGACCCTGGGAGTCGCTTTGGCCGTCGTCGGAGCCTTCGGGCCGTCCGCACGAGCCCAGGACACGCACGTCAAGTTCTACGGCGGGCCCGCCTACGTCGCTCCCATGAGCGATTCCGACGTCACGCTCGGTGGGTTCAGCCGTACCGTCAAAGAGGAAAAGCGGGTCGGTTGGAATCTGGGCGTCGAGGGGCGCTTCACCAAGTGGATCGGCCTCGAAGTCGACTACGTCCACGCCAACCAGGATGTCACGTTCGGCGGGTCGACGATCGGCGACACGACGTTTTCGCCGCTCACGGCCACCCTCAACATCCACCCCGTTCATACCAAAGTGGTCGACTTCTATCTGGGTCCTTCGTATTCCTACGTCAACTGGGGCGAGATCCACTTGAACGCGAACGGAGGCACAATCACCGGCAGCAGCACGATCGGAACGCAGAGCGCGAACGGCTGGGGCGCGAGCGTGGGGCTCGACATCGGGCTGGGCAAGCATTTCGCCATCTGCGGCGGACTCAAGTACTTGAACGTCGACCTGGAGATGGACAACGGTCAAACCGCCGATGTGAAGCCGCTGGTGGCACGGATCAGCGCGGCGATTCGATTCTGAGCCAGCCGGGCAGCGCCCGGGATTTCCACGAGTGGTAGACCGCCGGGTAGACGATCAACTCGAGCACGAACGACGTCAAGATGCCGCCGATCATCGGCGCCGCGATCCGCTTCATCACGTCGGAGCCCGTCCCCGTGGACCAAAGAATCGGCAGCAGGCCGAAGAACATCGTCGCGGCGGTCATGACCTTGGGCCGGACCCGCCGTGCGGCCCCTTCGAGAATCGCCTGCTCGAGATCGGCAGGACCGTCGAGGCGGTTGTCCCGCTCGGCCCGATCGTACGCATCGTCGAGATAGAGCAGCATGAAGACGCCGGTCTCGGCATCCACGCCCATGAGCGCAATCAGTCCCACCCACACCGCGGCGCTGACGTGGTAACCGAGCAGATAGAGCGCTCCGATCGCGCCGACGGCCGAAAACGGCACGGCCAGGAGCACGATGAAGGTCTTGGCCAGGGAGCGCGTGTTGACGTACAGCAGCAGGAAGATGAGGAACAGCGTGAGGGGGATGATCGCCGTGAGCTGCCGCTTCGTCTTCCCGATCGCTTCGTACTGTCCGGTCCACGCGACCGAATAACCCTCGGGTAACTTCACGTTGTCGCGGATGACGCGATCCGCCTCGCCGACGTACCGCACGACGTCCGATGCCGACGTATCGACGTAAACGTAGCCCGTCAGCAGCCCGTCCTCGTTGCGTAGCATGGCCGGTCCCGAGGTCGTTTGAATCGTGGCGAGCTCGGCGATCGGCACGTGCTCCCGACCTCCCGCGGCGGTGACCAGCACGTGACCCAGGGCCTGCGCGTCGCCGCGAAGGTCGCGCGGGTATCTGACGTTGACCGCGTAGCGCTCCCGGCCCTCGAGGAGAACCGTCACGTCTTCGCCGCCGATCGCGTACCGGACCGCCGCTTGCGCCTCGTCGAGCATGATCCCGGCGCGGGCGAGCGCCTGCCGGTCCCACCGGACATCGAGAAACGACGCCCGTCCGATCTGCTCGGAGAAGACGCCGCGCGTCCCCGCAACACTCGGCAGGAGCGCCGCGATCTGCGATCCGATCCGCTCGATCTCGGGGACGCTGCTCCCTCCGATCTTGATTCCGACGGGGGTTCGAATGCCCGTCGTGAGCATGTCGAGGCGGCCGCGCACGGGCATCGACCAGGCATTCGCCACGCCCGGGAGCGTGAGCGCCGCATCCATCTGCCGGACGAGCTCTTCCCTGGAGATCCGATCCGGCGTGACGTGCCTGAGAACGGATCGAGCCCAGCGCGGGGCCCACGACGAATACCACGTCGGCGCCGGCCTCCACGATTCCGGCGGCTTGAGAACGATCACGGTCTCGAGCATCGACACCGGTGCCGGGTCCGTCGCCGTGTCCGCGCGGCCGGCCTTCCCGAGCACGCGCTCGACTTCCGGAAAACGCGCGAGGGTTCGATCCGTCACCTGGAGCAAGCGTTCCGCCTCGGAGATCGAGATCCCCGGCATGGTGCTCGGCATGAACAACAGGGTTCCCTCGTCGAGAGACGGCATGAACTCCGTTCCCAGGCTCATCCAGAGGGGAACGGCGCCGGCCATCAAGACGGCGACCACGCCGAAGAGAATCCGCTTGTTGCGGAGCGACCACACGACCGAAGGCTCGTACCAACGCATGATCCAGCGGTTGACCGGGTGCCTGCGCTCCGGGCGGATCGTGCCGACCAGGGCGGCGTTGGCAGCAGCGGCGAGCCAGCGCGGACGGAACCGGAACGCGGTGACGCGGGTGAGCACGAGGCGGAGCGCGGGATCCAACGTGACCGCGAGGACCGCGGCGACGATCATGGCCAGGCTCTTGGCGTAGGCCAGCGGCTTGAAGAGCCTTCCCGCCTCGCCCTGCAGCGTGAGGACGGGGAGAAACGACACGGCGATCACCAAGAGCGCGAAGAAGCTGGGCCGGCCGACTTGCTTGATCGCGCGGAGGATCACCGATCGAGGCTCCTCCACCCGCCCATCGTGGTCCCATTCCTCGAGCCGCTTGTGGGACTGCTCGACGACGACGATCGCGGCGTCCACGAGGGCGCCCACCGCGATCGCGACGCCTCCCAATGACATGATGTTCGCGCCGATCCCGAGAAGCTCGAAGGGGATGAACGCGATGAGCACCGCGAGCGGAAGCGTGATCAACGGGACGGCGGTACTCGGCAGGTGCCAGAGAAACACCACGATCACGATTGCGACGATCGCCATCACCTCGAGGATCGTCCATGTCAGATTGTCGACGGATCGGCGGATCAGCTCCGATCGATCGTAGACGGGGAGCACCTTGACGCCCGCAGGCAGCGACGGCTCGACCTGGCGCAGCTTCGCCTTGACGCGGTCGATCACGTCGAGCGCGTTCCCTCCCTCGCGCATGATCACGATTCCGGAAACGGCCTCGCCCATCCCGTCGAGATCGGTGGCACCCCTGCGAACATCGGAGCCGATGGTCACATGGGCGAGATCGACGATGCGAACGGGCGTCCCGTCCTCCGCCGTGGCGACCAAGACTTGCTCGAGATCCTGAGAGCCGTGGGCGTTCCCGAGGCCGCGTACGATGAGCTCGCTGCCGCCGGATTCGACGATGCGTCCGCCGACGTCGCCGTTGCCTCGCTTCAGCGCGTCGACGACGCGCTGGATGGAAAGGCCGTACGCGCGCAGTCGATTCGGATCGACGGTCACCTGGAATTGGCGAACGAATCCGCCGACCGTCGCGACCTCGGCGACCCCGGGGACGGACCTCAGGTAGTACTTCAGGTACCAGTCCTGATACGAGCGAAGCTCCTGTAGGTCGTGCGCGCCGGTCGGGTCGACGAGTGCGTACTGGAAAACCCAGCCCAGGGCGGTCGCATCGGGCCCGAGCGCGGTCTTCACGTCATCCGGAAGCCTGGGCTGCACGGCGGACAGCGCCTCGAGGGTTCTGGACCGCGCCCAGTAGAGATCGGTGCCGTCCTCGAAGATCACATAGACGAAGGACGATCCGTAATCGGAAATGCCGCGGACCGACTTCACACGTGGCGCGCCCATCATGGCCGAGACGATCGGGTACGTTACCTGGGCGTCGATCAGGTCGGGACTGCGGTCCCACGTCGAGTGGACGATGACCTGGCGGTCTCCGGTGTCGGGGAGCGCGTCCAGCGGCAAGCGGGTCATCGATCGCCAGCCGACGACCGCGGCCGCCACGGCGAGCGTCAGGACGACGAACCGGTGGCGCGCGCAGAAATCGATCAGGCGATCAATCATGCACGCTTTGGTCCCCGTGCCGCATGCGGCTCTGAGAGTCGAGCAGAACGTTTCCCGACACCACGATCGATGCGCCGGGTTCGAGTCCGCTGACGATCTGGACCCGGCCTCCGAATCGCCACCCCGTCTCGACCCGGCGCGGCTCGAAGATTCCTTCGCCGCGTTCGACGTACACGGTTTTCCCGAGACCGGAGTCGACGATCGCTTCGGACGGCACGGTCGCCGCTTCGGGAAGACTGATCGAGAACTCGAGATCCACGAACATGTCCGGCCGGAGGATCAGATGGGGATTGTGGGCCTGCAAGCGCAGCTTGATCGCGCGCGAGGCGCCGTCGAATCGCGAAAGCGCCTCGCTGACTCTGGCCGTGAGCTCGGTCTTCGGCCGTCCCGCCAAAGACACCCGGGCGGTGGCGCCGGGAGGGATCGCGGCCTGGTCGTCGCCCAGAAGGTCCGCGATGATCCAGACATGGGTTAGGTCGGCGATCCGGAACAACTCGACGTCCCGGTCGAAGCGCTGCCTCGGAAAGGCGTTTCGGGCGACGATGACGCCGGCCGCAGGCGAGGTCAGCAGGATGTCGAGGATCACCTGGCGGGTCTGCGCGAGCTGCTCGATCTGCGCGTCGCCGATGCCGAGGTTCTGGAGGAATAGTCTGGCCTCCTGCAAGGTCAACGTAGCCTGGTTCGGATCGTCTCCGGGCAGCACCGGCGGCGGGTTCTCCGAGGCGCGCAACGCGTAGAGAAACGACCTCTGGGCCGTCGTGTAGTCCCGCCCGTACACCGAAGCCAGCGGCTGACCCTGCCGGACCGCATCCCCCGACGTGGCACCCGGGTAGATCCGCCTCACCCAGCCGTCGCAGCCGGTGCGAATGGGGAAGACGCGGTTCTCGTCCAACGCGACGCGGCCGGGGGCCCGCAGCGTACCCGACGTGCGCGACGTCTCGACGCTGCCGAGCCGCACCCCGAGCATCCGCTGCCTTTCGGGGCTGACGAGCACCGTACCCGGCGGCCGGGTGGTTCGTGAGACGGTCGGAATCGCGTCGCCTCCGGCGGCGTAGACGGGCTCCAGGTCCATGCCGCAGTCCGGGGCCTTCCCGGGCCGGTCGGACGTGTACGACGGGTGCATGGGGTCGCGGTAGTACAGGACGGTGCGCGCGGACGCACCGGCCGTGCCGCCGATGTCGCGCTCGCGCCCCTTGTGCGCCAGAAACCAGTAAGCCGTCGACACGCCCACGACAGCCAGACCGACGAGCGCGAGTTTCTTCACGGGAATTCTTTCGTCAGGGTAGAACGACGGGCTGGGCCATGTCCTGTTGGACTTCGGCCTGCGTGAGCGCACGACTGTAGATCCGCAGGTCGTCGATCTTGCCGTTGTACCCCTGCTGGAACGACCCGTCCACGCCGATGCGCAGGCCGACGCCCCGCGCTTGGATGTCGGTGGTCGCTGGAGCTTGGATCTTCAGGACGCCGTCGAGGTACCCCTTGACCATGCTTCCGTCGTACGTATAGGCGATGTGCGTCCATACGCCCGTTTGCGGGATCATCGAGAACGGTCCGATCGATTGCCCGGCGGTGTCGCCGAAAAAGAAGTCGAGCGTGCGCGCTCCGTTGGCGTCGTATTCGATGCCGTACTGGTAGTAGGGGTACGGTTGGCCGGCGGCGGCCCACGGTTTCTGCACGAGCACGTAGTCGACGCTGCTCCCCGCGGTGATGTTGGCCCACATCTCGATCGTAAGTCTCTTTCCGGAAATGTCGAGCGACACGGAGTTCGGCGTGTCCACATAACTGTTGGACGCATAGGACAGGGCATTCAAGGTGTGGCCGGATGAAGTCCACGTCGCGCCGTGAACCGTGCCGTTGTTCGCGTAAAGCGACGAGTCCCGCACGAGGGTTCCCGTCCCGTCGTCGAAAGAGTAGGCCGCCACCAGCCCCTGGATCGCCGTGTTGGAAACCGTGACGCCGACGTCTTGCGCATTGGTCGCGTTCCCGCGCGCATCGCTGGCGCGCGCGGAGAGGGTGTGCGCTCCGTTGACCGCGAGACCGGTGTTCCAGTCCCAAGTGTAGGGAGCGGTCAGATCCTCGGCCCCGAGCGCTGCGCCGTCCAGGAGGAACTGCACGCCGGCCACCGCGATGTCGTCCGTCGCGTCCGCGGCGATCGTGACGACGCCGGACAACGACGCGCCCGAGCCGGGGGACGTCACGGCGGCGACGGGGGCGGTGACGTCCGCCTGCGCGACGAGGGCGGTCTCGTTCGACACCGGGCCCACGCTGCCGCCGGCGTCCTGCGCGGTGACGACGTAGTAGTACGCGCCCGCGGCGAACCCGGTGTCCCGGTAACTCGTCGTCGCGCTCTGGCCGATGCGGTTCCCGGGGGCCGGCACGACGCCGGGGAGCGAACCGCGATGGATGTTGTAGAGAGCGACGCCGGTGTTGTCGGTTGCCGCGGTCCACGTGAGATCGACCTTCCCCGGGGTCGTCGTCGCGCCGAGATTCGTGGGGGCGGTCGGGGGAATCGTGTCTTCCCAAGGGGCGGGGAAGCGCACGATCGAGCTGACCGACGGAACGCCGTTCCCGTCCACGATGACGAGCATGTAGTGGCCGGGGAGGACGACGTTTCCGCCGATCGGCCCGGTGACGTCGAGCCCGCCCCCGATCGGCGCGAACGCGAGCTCGCTGTAGCGCTGGTTCTCGTCGAACGCGTGCGTGACGGAGCCCAGGCGCAGCAGCGCGACCTTCGCGATGCGCGCGACGTCGGGGGTTCCGACGGTGAAGTGGGAGTTGTACTGGATCACCGGCGGTGCCGACGTGATCGTCGGGCGCGGGCCCTTGAAGAGGTAGGGGGGCGAGTAGATCTCGGCCGACGGGAAATCGGGGCCGAACCGGCCGCCCCCCGCCACCAGCACGCGTCCGTCGGGGAGGAGGAGCGAGGTCGAATGGTAGTGCCGCGGCTCTTGCATCGTGGCCAGCGTTTTCCACGTCTCGGTCGCGGGCGACCACAGCTCCGCGGTCTTCACGGTTCCGGCCGTGTCGTAGACGTCTGAGTTCGTGGAGCCTCCCACCGCGAACACGTTGCCGTCGGGAAGCACCGTCAGGTTGTGCTGCGTGCGCGAGAAGGTCATCGGCGCGATCGATCGCCAGGTCGGCGAGAGCAGATTGGTATCCATGACGTAGGCGGTCGCCGCCGACGGAACCGCCGAGTAATCGGGGTTTCGGCCCATTCCCGTCTTGAGGATCTTTCCGGGGCGGTACATCACGGAGCTGCCTCCGTCGCGCGCGACAGGGTCCACCACCGTCCAGGTCTGCGTGCCGAGATCCAAGGCGCGGCTGACGATCGGGTCTTCGTGGGAGGCGGCGGCCAGAACCCGCCCGTCCGGCAGGACGAGCACGTGCGGGTAGAGCGGCAAACTCAGCGATGCGTTCGTCAACCTGGTCCACGTGTTGGTCCGCGGATCGTACACCTCGGGAATCAGCGCAATCCCGGTGTGCGACCCGGTCGGGTTGTTGCAGGTCGGGCAGTCGGTCGCGCCCGACATCGCGAGCACCCGGCCGTCCGGGAGCGACGTCGCGGTCGGGTACCAACGCGCGTACGACATCGTCGCCGCAGGGGACCACGTCTCGCTGGTCGGAGCGAACAG
>JAYUCM010000007.1:0-6676 GCA_043740355.1 Acidobacteriota bacterium
CGCCAACCGGGCCTCTCGGCTCCGGTGGCACGCAGCTCGCCCGGGCAAGTCTCGAGATCACCGTGCCCGGACCTGCAGACCGAGCAGAAGCGTTGGGAAACCGCCCCGATGCCCATGACGACCCTCCTCCTCCAACGTGCGGCCGCCTCCCGGTCACTTCGCGACCGCTTCGATGACACGGCAAGGGGGATGCCACCCGGGCGCGCGCCGTCCCGCGGGCCGAACACGGTCCGGAGTGTCACAGGAGTGCAGGAGGGATTACCGAATCGAACCCGCGCGAGCTCGCGGCGCCTCGGGTCAGGGCAGCTCCAGCACGAATTCGCGATACGGCTCCGGGGGAGCGATGAGCTGGACTCCCATGCCCAACGGACGTCCGAGGACGACACGCTGGCGTTTCCAAACGACCCTCCCTTTCAACCCCAAGGGTCCCGTGTCGAGGTCGATGAGAACGCGCAGGTCGGTTCCCGGATCGAAGGGAACGAGGGTCAAAACGAACAGGCCGCTCTCGGAGACGTTGCCGGTCATCGCGGCGAAAAGCGTCGATCCTGTCCCGAATTGAACGGGGAGCGCTCGCATCTTGCGCAGCGCGGCACCCTTGGTCGCCTGCGCTTTCGCGGCGGCCTCGGCCTGAAAGCGCTCAACGGCGGGAAGGTCGAGCCCATCGCGCCGCACGTACCCTCGAGCATTCAGGTGACCTTCGACGAACGCCACCGCTTTGGATTCCGCTTCCTGCGGGGAGCGCCCGGCGAACTTCAAAGTGACCGCGCCGCCCGGAACCGTCCACAGGACGTTGGGGTACGTGATGATCCGCGAGCGCCACAGATCGAAAGACGGCGCCACGAGGACCCCGTAGGCCTCGATGCCGAAGGGAGTCTCGACGGAAACGCGCCAGCCATGCCGCTCGGGCCCGGTCGCGCGGAGCTCGCCGGGGCAGTCCTGTGGCTTGGCGTGACTCCCTCCGCAGACCGCACAGTAGCTCAGCCCCACGACGTCCCCCGCTGCGTTGCGCGGGCAAATTCTATATCGGCGGAAGGTCCGGGCCCGTCCTTCGGCCTGTTAAACTCTGCGGAGCGCGAAGCTCGGCGAGGGAGGCGGCGTTGGGTGTCGTGAAGTCCGCCGCCACGGAGCGGGAACCCATCCGTTGGATCTATTCCGTCGTCGGCGGGATCATCGCGGAGGCCTTGACGATCGCCTTCAGCGCGCTCGTCGTCGCGATCACGGGCCATGGCGGAGCGGGACCCCACGGCGAGCCGATCGACCCCGCCGCACAGCGGATCGGCGCGCTGACGGGAGCGACGCTGGGCTCCCTGCTCTGCTTCTTGCTCGGATGGTGGGCCGCCAGACGCGCGGACGGCCGGTTCGAAACGCACGGCTTGCTCACCGGCGCCGCCGCGGGGTCCCTCATGGTGTTCGGCGCCGTTTTCGGCCCGCCGGGCCAGGCTGCGTACTACCTCGTCGCGCTGTTGATGAAGTGCTTCGCCGGGCGCGCCGGCGGGCGCATGGCCGCGAAGATGGCCGGAGCGGATCGCCGACCGCCGCTTTGAATCCGAACGGTCATCGCGCCGCGGGGCGCGGCCGGGGGAAGCGGAGGCCGCCGCCGATTCCCCATGCGGCCAGCCGGAATCGGGCCGCCGTCTCCAGGCATCCGCACCCGTAGCGGAGGCTGCGGTAGAAGTCGATCGACGACGCCTCGGCGAAGTACTTCGTCGGACAGCTCACCTCCCCGACGCGGAAGCCGCGCCACAGGATCTCCGCGAGCATCTGATTGTCGAAAACGAAGTCGTCGGAGTTGTTCGCGAGCGGAAGCGCCAGCAGCACGTCGCGAGAGAAGGCGCGATACCCGGTGTGGTACTCGGAGAGCTTCGCGTCGAGCAGGACGTTCTCCGCGAACGTCAGCACGCGGTTCGCCACGTACTTGTAGAACGGCATCCCCCCCGAGCGCGCGTGGCCACCCAGGATGCGTGAACCGAGCATGCAGTCGTACACGTCCCACACGATCGGCGCCACGAGCGCGGGAAGGAGCTTCGGCGTGTACTGATAGTCCGGGTGCACCATGACCACGACGTCCGCGCCTTCGTCCAGAGCGAGCGCGTAGCAGGTCTTCTGGTTCGCTCCGTACCCGCGATTGACGGCGTGCACGTGCACGGTCGTCCGCGCGAGCAGCCTCGCGCGATCGGCCGTGTCGTCCCGACTGGCGTCGTCGACGACGATCACCCGGTCGACGAACCCGTGGGCCAGAACTTCCTCGTGCGTGCGCTCGAGCGTACGCGAGGCGTTGTACGCCGGCATCACGACCACGACGCGCTTTCCGTCCATCATCGCGCCTGACTATCCAGGGTGCCCCGAAAGTTGTCAAGAAACCACGTGCTCTTGTTAGTCTTGGCGCATGCCTCGCGTGCACGGCGACGTCTCGGGGGAGAAGGCGCAGGTTTTCCGGCGGGTGTACGACCTCGTGCGGCGCATTCCGTCGGGGCGCGTCATGACCTACGGTCAGCTCGCGACCTTCATCGAGAGTCGTCTTTCCCCGCGTGCGGTCGGGTGGGCGATGCACGGCTGTCCACGAGGCGTCCCCTGGCAGCGCGTGGTCAACGCGTCGGGCGGGACGTCGACGGACCGCCTTCCCGAGATGCCCCCCGGATTGCAGCGCGCCCTCCTCGAGGGTGAAGGGGTCGCCTTCCGGCCCAACGGCACCCTCGATCTTGCGCGCTACCGTTGGGTTCCGCCCTTGTCCCGTGCGAAGCAAGGCCGCCCCCTCGTCCGCAAGACTTGACGCGAACGCCGCCAGGCTCATGTTCAACCTAGGACCTCGGTTCGAGTCAGGGCGTGAGGTGCGCGGCGATGACGGATCAGACGAAAGCGTTCCTGCGGATCGCGGCCATTCTCGCGATCGGCCTCGCGCCCGTGTTGTCCGCGCTCGTCCTGGCGCCCTCTCGCGGCACCGCGGTTGCCGCCGCCGGGAACGCGGCGATGGCGGTCGCGTTCGTGATGTGGATGCAGCGCCTCCTAGCGGAAACCCATCACCTCCGGCATCGCGGGAACGTCCTGCAGGGCGACGTCTCTTCTCTCGAGGAGAGGGTCCAAGCCCAGACCCGGGAGCTGCGCGAGGCCAACATGCGCGACGCCGCGAGCGGCGTTTTGAACCGCTCCGCGTTCCTCCTTCGGCTCGACGAAGCGATCGCGCGCGATGGGCGGCTCGGCAAGGCGGTCGCGTTCCTGCTCGTCGATATCGAGGGATTCAAAGCCATCAACATCGAGCGTGGACGCATCGGAGGCGACGCGACCCTCAGGCGCGTGGCCCATGCGCTCCAGGATGCGACGCGCGGCACCGACTTCGTCGGGCGCCTGGGAGGCGACGAGTTCGGCGTCGTGCTCAACGAGTGCGATGATCCCGGCCCCGCCGTGAACCGCATCTTTCTCAACCTACAGAGCCGGTTGGAAGGCGACGGAGCGATGGTCGTCCATGTTGCGGTCGGCGCGGTGACGATCGAGAACCCCGCCGCAGGCGTCGAGCTGCAGGAGCTCTTCCGGGTCGCCGAAGGCGCGCTCGCCTCCGTCCGCGGAACCGGCGGCAGTCTCTGCGCCCGCCGGACGCTGCATGGCGCAACCGACAGGCAGGCCGCGACCGCCTAGCCCACGTCCCCGAAGTATCCTGCGCGCATGACCTCCACGTTCGACGCCGTTCGCAAGGCGTGTTCGCCGCTGCTGTGGTCCCGCGGTATCGAGCTCGTGCGGGCCGACGCCGTAATCGGGGAGCGCGCCGAAGCGGACGAGGTCGCCGTTCGCGTTGCGACCAAGGGCGGGATGATCGCGCGCAACGTCTTGCTCTTCCTCGACGACGCGCAGTGGGAGTGCTCGTGCGGCGCGGCGGTCTGCGAGCACGCGGCCGCCGCCGTCATCGCCGTCAAGCGGGCGCACGACGAGGGGCGCACCCTGCCGTCGCAGAAGGTGGGCGTGGGCACCATCGCCTACCGCTTTCTCCGCGGGCAGGGCGGCCTGGTGCTCGAGCGCGGGGTCCGCGTCGGCGACGCGTTCCACCCGTTCGAAGCGACGCTGGCGGCGCTCTCGTCGGGGAGGGTTCCGGCCCCGCGATTCACGGCCCGTCAGGACGATCTGGCGGCCGAGCTGGCGATGGGGACGCACCGGCGCGGGCCCGTGCCGCGCGCGATCGTCGCGAAGCTCCTACGCGCGCTCGCCGGATGCGAAGAGGTCACCTTGGACGGTGCGCCGGCGCGGACGTCCGCGACCCGTGTCGGGCCGCGCGTGGCGGTCACGGACCAAGGGGACGGATTCCGCGTGGCGCTCGAGGACGACCCCGAGATCTCGGAGGTCTTCCAAAACGGCATCGCCCGGTGCGGCGGCACGCTGCGGCCATTGGCCGATCCCCAGCTCACCGGGCGGGAGCTGCACGATTTCGCCGAGGGCCGCCACTTCGGGCCGGGCGCGCTCAACGAGCTGGTCACCGAGGTTCTGCCGGCGCTTCGCGGGCGCGTCGCCGTGGACCTCCGCACGTCGCGGCTCCCCGCCATCGAGCGCATCCCGCCGCGGATCGCGATCGAAACCCGGGCGGACGGGGGGTCGCTGAGCGTGCTTGCCGTTCTCGTTTACGGCGATCCGCCGCAGGCCCGCGTGGACGGCGGCAGGCTCGTGCACCTTGGGGGTGCCCTGCCGCTGCGCGACGAGCGTGCCGAACAACGCGAGCTCCGACATCTCGCCGCGCGATTGGGGCTGGCCCCCGGTTTCGCCTCGGTCGTCTCGGGGGCCGATGCGGTCGCGCTCGTCGCGAAGCTCTCGGCGTGGGACGGGGAAGTGCGGGGCGCGGGGCGCGAGTCCTTCGAGCTTGCGGGTCCCGTTTCTCCGAAGGTCGTCGTCGGGGACGATGGCGGGCTGGACGTTCTGTTCGCGACCGCAGCGACCTCGGGTCGCGCCCCGCGCATCGCGGAACCGGGTGCGGTCCTCGCGGCGTTCCGGACGGGGGAGTCGTTGGTCGCGCTCCAGGGCGGCGGGTATGCGCCGCTCCCTCTCGACTGGTTGTCGCGCTTCGGCGCGCGAATCGCCGACCTCCTCGCAGCGCGTGACGAGGCCGGGTCGATCTCGAGGGCGCTGCTCCCGGACGTCGCGCGCCTGTGCGAAGACCTCGAGCGGCCACCCCCTCCGGCACTTTCGGGCCTCGAGGCCCTCCTCACCGGATTCCAAGGCTTGAGCGAGCCCGCGCTTCCGCCGGACCTCGCCGCCGAGCTGCGCCCGTATCAGCGCCACGGTGTCGCGTGGCTGCTCTTCCTGCGCGAATCGCGCCTGGGCGCGCTCCTCGCGGACGACATGGGACTCGGGAAGACCGTTCAGGCTCTCTGCGCTGTCCAGGGACGAACCCTCGTCGTCGCGCCCACGAGCGTCGTGCACAACTGGTCGGACGAAATCCGGCGCTTCCGCCCCGGCCTGACCGCGTGCGTCTACCATGGCCCGAAGCGCGCGCTCGACGCGGCGGCCGACGTCACGATCACGAGCTACGCGCTCTTGCGACTCGACGAGGAGCTTCTCGCAACGGTCGCATGGGACACGCTCGTGCTGGACGAAGCGCAATCGATCAAGAACCCCGAGAGCCAGGTCGCCCAGGTCGCGTACCGGATGAAGGCGGGCTGGCGCCTGACCCTTTCGGGTACGCCCGTCGAGAACCGCCTCGACGAGCTCTGGAGCCAGATGCACTTCCTCAACCGGGGGTTGCTCGGCGGGCGCTCGGATTTCCAGGATCGCTACGCGAAGCCGGTGGCAGAGGGTGCGGAGGGGGCTGCCGCCAGGCTGCGGGAGCGCATCCGTCCCTTCGTGCTGCGCCGCCTCAAGCAGGATGTCGCCCCGGAGCTGCCCCCGCGCACCGACGCGATCCTCTACTGCGCGTTAGGCGACGCGGAGCGCCGGGTCTACGACGCCGTGCGCGCGGCGACGCTCAACGAAGTCGTGGCGAAGCTGCGCGAGGGCGGAGGCGTCCTCGCGGCTCTCGAGGCGCTGCTCCGCCTGCGTCAGGCGGCGTGCCATCCCGCGCTCGTGCCCGGCCAGACGGCGGAGACCTCGGCGAAGGTCGAGCGCCTGCGCGAGAGCCTCGAGACGGTCGCCGCCGAGGGTCACAAGGCGCTCGTCTTTTCGCAGTGGACGTCGTTGCTCGACCTCATCGAGCCTCACTTGCGGGCTGCTGCGATCGACTTTGCGCGCCTCGACGGCTCGACCGTGGATCGCGCGGGCGTCGTCGCACGATTCCAGGACGCCGGCGGACCGCCGGTTCTCTTGATCTCACTGAAGGCCGGCGGAACCGGACTGAATCTCACCGCGGCCGATCACGTGTTCCTGATGGACCCGTGGTGGAACCCCGCCGTCGAGGACCAAGCCGCCGACCGCGCGCACCGCATCGGGCAAGACCGGCCGGTGATGGTGTACCGCCTCGTCGCCGAGGACACCGTCGAGGAGCGCATCCTCCTGCTGCAGGAGGCCAAGCGCGGCATCGCCGATGCGGCCCTGGGAGAAGCCGCCGCCGCAGCGTCGCTGACCCGCGAAGACCTGCTTGGGCTGCTGAGCTGATCGAAAAGGGGTCAGGTCTCCCATTGAGGGAAATAGGGGACACTCCCCTTTTTTGAGAGGACACTCTGTTTTGAGAGTGTCCTCGCAAAAAAGGGGAGTGTCCCCTATTTCC
>JAYUCM010000008.1:0-16706 GCA_043740355.1 Acidobacteriota bacterium
CGTCATGGAGCTTCTCGCCGCCCTTCACGGCGGCTTCGAGCTCCGACGCCACGGCATCGAGGGACTCGGCGACGGCGAGGTTGAGACAGATGTTCGGGAAGGCGATCGACTGAGAGGACCCCACCGCGCGAAACTCGAATTTGTTCCCCGTGAACGCGAACGGAGACGTCCGATTGCGGTCCCCGGCGTCCCTCGGGAGCTGCGGCAGGACCGACACGCCGGTGTGCAGAATGCCTCCCTCCTTGGTACCGGTCGCACCCCCTCGTTCGATCTGGGAAAAGATGTCCGTCAACATGTCGCCCAGGAAGATCGAGATGATCGCGGGCGGAGCCTCGTTCGCGCCCAAGCGATGGTCGTTGCCGGCGGTGGCGATCGCCATGCGCAGGAGCCCCTGAAACTTGTCGACGGCACGCACGACCGCCGAGCAGAAGACGAGGAACTGCACGTTCGCGTGCGGCGTGTCGCCGGGATTCAGCAGGTTGTTCCCGTCCTCGTCCGACATCGACCAATTGAGGTGCTTCCCGGAGCCGTTGACGCCCGCGAAGGGTTTCTCGTGGAGGAGGCACGCCATGCCGTACTTCGGCGCAACCCTTTTCAGCACCTCCATCATCATCATCTGGTGGTCGGTCGCGACGTTGGCGTTCTCGAAGATCGGAGCCACCTCGTACTGGCTGGGCGCGACCTCGTTGTGCCGCGTCTTCACGGGAACGCCGACCTTGTAGAGCTGCTGCTCGACCTCCATCATGAAGGCCAGCACGCGCTCGGGGATGTGGCCGAAATACTGGTCTTCCATTTCCTGGCCCTTGGGCGGCTTCGCGCCGAAGAGCGTGCGCCCCGCCAGAGTCAGGTCGGGGCGCGCGAAGAAGAAGTGACGGTCGATCAGGAAGTACTCCTGCTCGGGGCCGCACGTCGCGAAGACCCGTTCGGACTTCGAGCCGAACAGCGAGAGGATGCGCACCGCCTGGGTGGAGAGCGCCTCCATCGAGCGCAGCAACGGGGTCTTTTTGTCGAGCGCCTCGCCCGTCCAGCTGACGAACGCCGTGGGAATGACGAGCGTCGCCCCGTTCGGACTCTCGAGCAGCCACGGCGGCGAGGTCGGGTCCCACGCGGTGTAGCCGCGGGCCTCGAAGGTCGAGCGCATGCCGCCGGACGGGAAGCTCGACGCATCGGGCTCCCCTTTGATCAGCTCTTTTCCGGAAAACTCCGCGACCGCTTTCCCGTCCCCGGTCGGTGTGTAGAACGAATCGTGCTTCTCCGCGGTCAGTCCGGTCATCGGCTGGAACCAATGCGTGTAATGGGTGGCGCCCCGCTCGACGGCCCAGTCCTTCATCGCCGCGGCGACCGCGTCGGCGACGGGGAGGGCAAGCGGCTCTCCCTTCGTGATCGTGCGACGGAGCGACCGGTAGACCGGTTTCGGGAGGCTTGCGCGCTGCACCTCGTCGTTGAACACGAGGCTGCCGAAGGTCTGGGGGGACACCACGGGTCTTTGCAGGCCGCGGCCTTCGTTGACCGCCCAGTCCCGAATCGCTTTGACGGCTTCGCGAGACGCTGAAGAACCCATGAACCCGTCCCCTCCTTCTCTTTCGAGAAAGCTGGATTATGCCAACCGCGTCTTCGGGCGACAAGGGCCACCTCGACGGCCGTTTGCCCTCTGCTCCACGGGGACCTACCCTCACATCGGGTCGAGGGAAGGTCATGAGCGCACGCGGGGTCCCGTTCCTCTCACTTGCCGTTTCCTGTTGCTTCGTGGCCGCTTCGGCGTTCGCGGGCGGCGCCGGTGCGAGCGACGTCGATATCCGCGTTCGAGCCGCGGCCATGGCTGTCTACGTACACGGCATGACGGCCGAGATCGCCGATCGCGAAATCGGTCGCGCCGGGATCGGCGCGCTCCTTCGGCTCCTCGACGAACCGTCGTTTCCCCGTCGCGATAACGTCGTTGCGTTTCTCGCGTACCTCGGCGGACCCGAATCGACGCCGGCTCTCCTCCGCATGCTCGACCCGGCGTCGCCGCCCGGGGCGTCCGTCGAGGACGACCGCGCGCTCCTGCTCGTGCCCCACGCCCTCGGACGCATCGCCGCGCGCGGCGATCGGACCGCGCTCGGCGCTCTGCTTTCGATGACGGCGCAGCACGCGGCGGTTCGCGCGCCCGGAGTGCGCGCCGAGCTTCGCGAGGCGGCCGTCTCGGGCCTGGCACTCGCCGGAAAGACCGCGGCGCGCGATCGCCTGGCCGCGATCGCCGACGGGCGCGTCGTTCCCGACCCGAAGCACCCCGAGCTGACTTCGCGCGCGCGCGAAGCCCTCGCGGCGAGCTCGGCTGCGTCCTCTCATCCTGCCGGCGAGGCGGCTGCTGCGGTTGCTTACGCTGTCGCCGCCATTCCCGATCCCGCCGACCGGACCGCCGCGCACGCCCTGACGTTCGTCAACCACACGAGCGTCACGGTCCCGATGACGTCGTCCCGCCTCGACGGGGTCCTAAAGGAAGGGTCCCACCGCGCCGCCGCAGGCGAGTTCGACGTCGACGTCCCGTGTTGCACGGTGGTGTCGCGATCGGGGAACGGCGGCACGTTCGGGAGCCCGGGCGATGGCCTCGACAGCATCAACGACGGCACGGAACTCGACGCGGTCTTGAGACAATCTGCGGGGCGCGTGAAGGTGGTCAGCGTGATCAACTTCTGCGGCAGCTCCGGGACGAACATCATCGGCTGCTCCTACAGTCCCGGGAACGGAATGGTTGTCGTCCGCCTCTCGAACCTCGCCTACGAGGCGGTGCTGTGGGTGCACGAATACGGCCACAACTTGGGGCTTGGCCATTCCACCGACGCGCGCGCGATCATGTTCGGGAGCGACAACGGCGCGAACAACGGCCTCGCGCTCGCCGAATGCGCCGCGTTCCACGCCCCGGCGACGCGCGCGAACGCCGTCATGACCGACGCCGGCACATGCACCGACGACGGCGACTCTCTGGCCGATCCCATCGACAACTGTCCGCTCGTCGCGAACGAGAGCCAGGCGGACGCCAACGGCAACGGCATCGGCGACGCCTGCGAAACGTGCTCAGGGGGCACGACCGACCCCGACAATGACGGCGTGTGCGACCCCGCCGACAACTGCCCGGCCACGCCGAATACCAACCAAGCCGACTTCGACGGCGACGGCTTCGGGGACGCGTGCGAGAAGGGCGCGCTTCGCGCGGATATCGACCTGTCCGGCCGCGTGGACGGGTTCGACCTCGCGCGTATGGGGAGGGCGTTCGGGGCGTCTGTCGGCGATCCGCGCTACGTCGCATCGGCCGACCTCGATCGTGACGGGCAGGTGGATGGCGCTGACCTCGCGTTGCTCGCGCTCGAATTCGGCAAATAGTGGGGTCAGGTCTCCCGTTGAGTCATTCGCGGAGCGAATGACTCAATGGGAGACCTGACCCCATTTCTGCTAGACGCCGAACTCCTCCGCCTGCCACTTGAGCCCGAGCTCCGAAGGCGGCGCCATGTAGCCGGCGAGCGCGGAAGCCGCAACGACGGCGGGGCTGGCCAGGAAGCCCTCGCCGCCCACGCCCATGCGGTTCTGCCAGTTGCGATTGAACGAGGTGATCGCGCGTTGGCCTGGGGCCAAGGCGTCGGGACCCTGGCCGAAGCAGGGTCCGCACCACGAGTTCCGGATCTTCCCCCCGGCACCGCGGAACACGTCCGCGATCGATTCGCCGCCGAGTCGCGGTTCGTGCGCTTCGATCATTCGCGCGACGCCGCCGCTCCCCGGAAACACGACGAAATCCTTCGTCGCTTTCGTCAGCCCAATCCGCTTCGCGGCGTGAAGCACCAGCGCCGCCTGCAGGAGATCTTCGTAGCTGCCGTTCGTGCATGAGCCGATGTACGCCTTGTCGAAGGCGATCCGCTCCTTCGCTACCTCGTCCGCCGGAAACGCATTGCCGGGGGAGAACGGCTTCGCGATCATCGGGACGACTCCCGTGAGCTCGAGTTCCTCGTCCAGCGCGTACACCGCCGCCGCGCCTGCCGCCATGGCCGGGTAAGGGAGGTTCGTCATCCCCTTCGCGCGGTACCAGGCGTAGGTGATCTCGTCCGGCGCGAAGATCCCGTTGTAGGACTCCGCCTCGGCCATCATGTTGGCGATCGTGTTGCGGTAGGCGATCGGGAGTTGCTTGCCCGCGTCGACGAACTCCACGGACATTCCCTGCGACTGCTTGGTGCCCCAGCGTTCGAGAAGCTTCAGCACGATGTCCTTGCCGGATACCCAAGGCT
This sequence comes from Acidobacteriota bacterium, assembly GCA_043740355.1. Classification (GTDB taxonomy): domain Bacteria; phylum Acidobacteriota; class Polarisedimenticolia; order Polarisedimenticolales; family DASRJG01; genus DASRJG01. The sequence goes on from JAYUCM010000008.1 coordinate 4,254, forward strand.
GGAGCTTTCCCTGAAAGACGACGCGCCGCGCGGGTGGCACGGTCGTGTAGACGTAGCCCGTGGACCATCCGAAGCCGAGCGTCGTCGAGCCGACGCCGATGCCGATCGCGCCGTACGCCCCATAGGCTCGGCTGTGCGAGTCGGCCCCGGGGATGAACTGTCCGGGATACACGAGCCCTTGTTCCGGGAAGTAGAAGTGAAAGATGCCGTCGCCGGGGCTGGCGTAGTAGGGCTTCTCCATCTGTTGAATCGCCGCGAAGGCGCGGCCGATCCCCGTTTGCCTGTCGTCGGCGTCCTTGCCGGTGAAGACGAAGTGGTCGTTGGCGATGGCGGCCTGGCGCGGGAAGATCGAGCCACCGCCGGTGATCTGGTTGAAGGTGTGGATCGAAAACGGCGCGGTGCCGTCCGAGGCCGGGAGCAGGTCGGCGAACACGCCCAAGGTCGCTCCGGGTTTGACGACGGCGTTCTTGTCGACCCGGTGCGCCCAGAGGATCTGCTCCGTCGTCGTCATCGTCTTGGCGGTATCGGCGTCGGGCCATGCGATCGAAGGCCGTGTTTTCACGGAGTCACGGAACTCGCGGCGCCCCATCGAAAAGATCCCGCCCGAGCGCCTGATCTCGTCTTCTTTCGGCGTGAGCGGGGTGGGCGCGTAGGTCTTCGCCTGGGTTTCGTTGACGAGCCTGCGGGAGTCCGGGTCGTACGCGAAGGCGTCGCCGTCCTGCGCGTCGAGGACGGCCTCGGGGCACTGCACCACTTGCAACCCGAGGTTGAAGGCGTTGCGACGGAAGATGTCCCCCATGTTGTGGGAGCAGACGACCACCATCTCGAGGCCCGCTTCTTCGGCGACACCCTTCAACCCTGCCGGACTCATCTCGCGCGAAGAGCCGATCGCGAAGCGCTCGCCGGCAATGACGAAAGTCTCGCCGGCGTGCACGCGCTTCCTGAAGTCGGGCATCAGGTAGCGGAACGATCCCGCCTTCCAACGCTCGTCCAGCGTCTCCAAGCTTTCGGACACGCAGTCGGTCGCGGGAGTGATCTGGTCGGTGTCGATCGCGTCGAGCTTTTTTCCCGGGCGCTTCGGATCCCAGAAGATCAGCGCCTGGCCTCGCACGAGATGCGCGCCGTTTGTGCGCCCGACGAGATCTTGGGCCTTCGGTCCGGGGAGCGTGTCGATCGTGACGCCGGGCTTCAGACGCGCCGGGTGGATGACGTGAAGCGGGGGAGCGGCCATGGAGCGACGAGTATATCCGCGCCAGCCCCGACCGCCGCTCTTTGGGGGGCGGCCGGGGCCGGTGGTGCCGTCAGGCCGAGGTCATGGGCATGGAGTCACGGTCTGCACCGTGACGCACTGCACCGCGCCGACGGGACGCTCGGTCAACGTCGGTATAGGGTTGTCTCGCCGCTGGCCGTACGAGCCCTCGGTCTGGGGGTTGAGCGGAACGACGAGGTAGTAGCGCGACCCGGCGGCCGGGGTGATCTGCTCGGTGAACGCCAGGCCGCCGTCGTTGCAATCGACGGAGGTGTGGCTGTAGAACACGCCGATGGTGCCCTCGTAGATTCCGTAGTCCGAGGCTCCCTCCGAACAGCTCGCAGACCACGAGAGGATCACGTCCGAAAGGTCAAGCTGCGGGCTGACGGTCTTGTTCATGAATAGCGTCGGCCCGACGATGCCCGGATTGCCCACGGTGGAAAGCCCGTCGACCGTGCTGCTCAACGGCCATCCCGCGAGCGGTTCGTAGAGGCCGAACGCGGCGCCGTTCCAGGAGACGATCTGTCCGGGGAGGTAGGTGACGACTCCGGGCGGACCGAGGTCCGCCGGAACGTCCAAGGAGAAGATCCGGAGCGTTCCGACCCTGGCGGCGTCGCGCATGTTGACCGACGTCGGAATCCCGAGGCCGGCTGCGGAGGCGTCGAAGTCAGGATTCCCCGCGGCGAGGACCCAGTCCCCGCAAGCGGGCCCGATCCTCACGTAGCGGACCAAGTCCGCGGGGTCGAACGTGAACGCGCCCAGAGTCGTGGGCACGTCGAAGCTGACGATCAGGCTGCCGGCGTCGCCGCCGTCGAGATAAACGGCATCCACGTTGACACCCGGAGGAATCCCCGCGGACGCGCCGCAAAAGAAAAAGCTGTACGTGCCGGCGGTGGCGTCGAAGCGGATGACGTCGCGCGGATCGGCGTCCGCTCCGGCCAGTACGCCGGCGAGGTTGTTGGCCGTTTCCACCGAGAAGAGCCAGCTCCCGAACCGGTCCATCTTGTGGATGCCGTCGAGCTGAGAACTTCCGGGCACCGTCAGGAGAAGCGTGTAGGCGGGCGGCACCGTGTACCGGAAGATCTGGGACTGGAGCAGCGTGGTCAGTGTGGCGCTCTCCGTCGTCGGGACGTCCGAGGAGATCAGGAGAGGCGTCGTCGCTCGAGCGAGGGACCCGGCGAGACCGAGAACGACGCAAACCAGGAGTAGTCGTTTCATGGCTTCTCACCCTATGCGGGATTGGCCCGCTCGCTCAGAAGATCGGAGGTCCGGGGATCAGGTTGTCGCCGAACGTGCTGTTCAGTACCGCACAGCCTGCGATGTTGCAGGAATTGGGAAAGAAGAGGGCAGGCGCTCCGCCGCACGCGCCGCATGGAGTCGGGGCGCCGCCCGCATTGCCCCTGGCCATGTTCCGGCCGAACGTGTTGGCACACGAGAACCCGGCGAAGCAGAAACGAAGGCCGACGCCCGCGTTCGAGTTCAGCTCGTTGCGCTCGATCAAGTTTTGCGTTCCCTCGACCATCAGTCCGTCGCCGCCCGTGGCCAAGCCTCCGGTCCCGCTGCCCGACGCGACGTTATTGAGGATCAGCGTGTCGCTGCTGCCGCCGTCGATATGGATGCCGTTGCCGCCGGCCGCCCTCACCACGTTGTCGAACAGCTTGTTCCCCTTCGCGTTCAGGAGAAAGATGCCGTCCACCCGCGACCGCTCGATGGTGTTCTCCGAAACCAGGGAGGCTTGGCACGACGCCAGGACGATGCCGTTTCCGGGGAACGCGCCTCCGGCGCCGACGCCGGGCTCCTCCAGGCGATTGTTGAGGATCGCAACGCTCGAACAGTTGGTGACGGCGATGCCGGCGCTGGTCCTTCGAAGCAGGTTGCCTTCGATCGTCCCATGCTTGACCGTCCCGGGGCCGTCCCAGGCGATCCCTTCCGACCCCGTGTCCGTGATCTCGTTGCGGCGGAGCGCCGCTCCCTCGACGCTGCCGAGGTGGATGCCCTGCGTGCCGGAGTCGTGGATCTTGACGTCCTCGATGTCGACCTTCCGTGTCAGTCCCGGGATTTCGATGCCGATCGTGCCGCCGGCGAGAACGCCGTTGCGAATCGTCACGTGATCCACGCCCCCCAGGACCGAGATGACCGGAGCGCCGCCCCCGGTGAGAAGAAACCCGTTGAGGTCGAGGTCCACGTTCGGAGCGCCGATCGTGATGACCGACCCGGCGCCGGCGACCAGGTTCCTCGTGACGATGTATTTCCCGTCGACGCCCAGGAGCGTGCCCGGAGCGAAGACGGGAGTCCGCCCCTCCGCGGCGAGTACAGCTCCCGCGAGGAACGGAACGATCAAGACGACCGAGACGCGGACGAAGCTGCGCAGCATGTGCTCCCCCTCGGAAGCGCAGGCGACGCCTCGCCGCGACACGCCGGCGATGACGTCTCCGGCGACTCCCCACAGTCGTATTTTGTTGGAGGCCCCCCATGGACCTTCGAGCGAATCAATACGCTCGTTCGCGATGCGCTGCCAAGACATTTCTCGGCGAGCGACGCGGCGTGCTCGCACCCGAAGCGCGAATCCTCAAATACTTCGCCACGTCGATGCGGCGGCGGTGGAAAACGTGCCGCTGCGAGCCGGGCTCACGCGGCCTGGGTCCAGACGGATGTCGACGGTGATGCCCGGCCCCAGGCGCGCGGGTTGGACGAGGTGGAGGGGCTTCTCGCTCATGGCGTGGAAGCACCGCGGGTCGACTCAACATTCGGGGGGCGCGGTCAGTCGTTCCAGGAGCACGTCCTCCAGCTCGCGCCGCCCGTCGAAGACGCCCAAGACCAACACCGTGCGCCCTGCGATGCGGTAGACGATCCGGTGGGGACGCTCGACGACCTCGCGCAAGACCACGATTCCGAAGAACACGAGCTCCGGAACGATCCTTCCGCGAGCGGGCGCGGTCGTGAGCGTGCCCACCCGTCGCCGGAGCCGGCCCAACAGCGCAGCCGCATCCGTCGGTGACTCCGCCGCGACCCACGAGGCGAGGCGCTCGACATCGCGCGCGGCGGCGCCGGTCCAAACGACCCTGAAGCGGCGCTCACGCATTTCGCTTGGCGCGCTCCACGGCGCGCGCGGCGCGCCGGAAGGTCTCGTCGGAGGACACGGTCCGGCCGGCGGCGACATCCGCCTCGGCGTGAGAGGCGAGTTTCAGAATCGCCAGTGCCGCGCGCCATCGATCGTAGGTGGCGACGTCCATGACGACGACTTTGGCCTTCCCGTTCTGCGTGATCGTGACGGGCCTCCCCGTTTCGGCTACGTCGAAGACCAACTCGGCCGTCTTGCTCTTCAAGTAGGTGATCGGCTTGACGTCCCGCTTCGAGCTCATCGTCAACCTCCAGGAGATGAGTCCGAATATAGCACTACATTAGGACCTGTCCACGAATTCTAGCGACTTGCCGCGTCGAGCACCTCCCAAAACGAGCGGAACCCGTGAGCGGTCGCGCGGGACATGCCGATCTCACAGGTGCGGCTGGACGAAACGTAGAAGTCGTACGTACCGGCCGCGTTGATCTCCGCGGCTTCGGCGCGGGTCGCCGCCTCGGTCAGCTCGGGGTGCGTGTATCCCCGATCGCCTGCGAAGCCGCAGCATCCGGCCTCCACGGGGACCGCGACGTCGTCCGCGCACGCGCGCATCGTCGCCGTCAGCTTGGGGACGAGTCCCATCTTCACGACGGAGCACACCGGGTGTACGGCCACGCGCGGAACGCGCCTTCGGAGCGGAAGACGCGGGAGCATCGTGTCGTGGGCCCACGAGACGGCATCCTCGATTCTCATCGCGTCGAAGCGCTCGCGCTGCGTGGCTTCGAGCGCGTCACGGCAGGTCGTGAGAGCAAACGCGCACGGGCTCGCGTCGACGACGACGGGCAGGCGTCCCCCGTCGCTCCAGCGGAAGAGCCGGTCGACGGCGCGGCTCGCGGCAAGCGCGTAGGCCGATGCGAACCCCTTCGACGAATAAGGCATGCCGCAGCACGTCCCGAACACGTCGTCGGGAATGAAGAGCTGCAGACCGGCGCGGGCCGCGACCCGAACGATGGTAGACGCCAGAGCAGCCGCGCCGCGCTCTTCGCGCGAGGCGCCGAGCACGCGCGTCACGCAGCTCGGGAAGTAGACCGCGTCGGCGCTTTCCTTCTCGCCGGTTTCGGGAAGCGGTCCCGCGCGGCCCGGGAGGTCGCCCCACGGGAAGGGAAGTGCGAGGGCCGCTCGTGCGAGCGCTTCGATGCCGCCGAAGCTTGCAGCGGATGCACGTGCCGCGGCGCGGGCGATCGCGCCGTGTCCCTCGGCGCGAAGCTTCTTCACCAGCGCCCCCGTATCGATTCCCACCGGGCAGGCGGTCGCGCACATCCCATCGGTCGCGCAGGTGTCGAGCAAGGCGTATTCGAGGCCGTCACGAAGCGCCTCCGATCCCGCCCTATCGCCTGCGGCGTTTCGCCGGGCCTGCTCCCGGCGGATCACGATCCGCTGACGCGGCGTCAGGGTCAGGTCGCGGCTCGGGCACTTCGACTCGCAAAAGCCGCATTCGATGCAGCGGTCGACCTCGTCGTCGATGCGCGGCAGCGATTTCAGATTCGCGAGATGAACGCGCGGGTCGTCGTTCAGCAGGACGCCCGGATTCAGGATCGCGTCGGGATCCACCAGACGCTTGATCTCGCGCATGATTGCGTAGGCCTCGGCTCCCCACTCACGCAGGACGAACGGCGCCATGTTGCGTCCGGTGCCGTGCTCGGCCTTGAGCGCGCCGTCGTAGCGGTCGACGACCATGGCGACGAGGTCGTCGGTGAACCGTTCGTACTGTTCGATCGAAGCCGAGTCGTTGAACGATTGACTGAGGATGAAGTGGATGTTGCCGTCCTTGGCATGACCGAACACGATCCCGTCGGCGTACCCGTGCGTCACCAACAGGGCTTGCAAGTCGGTCACGCCGCCGGCCAGATGCTCGAGCGGGAAGGCCACGTCCTCGAAGATCAGCGACGTGCCCGGCGGACGCATTGCGCCGATCGTGGCGGTCAATCCCTTGCGCGCGAACCACAGCTGGCCCTGCAAGGTCGCGTCGCGCGTGAACCGCGCCGGCGTCGTCAGGGGAAGCCGCGGCGCCGCCTTGGCGAATGCGATCTCGGATTCCGCGAGCTCGGCGTCGCTTCGGGCCTGGTACTCGGCCAGGATCGCCGCAGCCGGTGGTGGAAGCTCGCGCAAGGAGGCGGGTATCCCGGGCAGGCCTTCGATCGAGCGCAGCGAGGCCCTGTCCATCAACTCGAGAGCCTTCGCCCCCGAAGCCGTCAGCGGTCGGATGGCCTCGCAGGCCGCCGGCACGCTGGGGAAAAGGAGGAGGCCGGTGGATTTCAACGGAAGGTCGGGGATCGTCCTGAACACGGCCTCCGCGATGAATGCGAGCGTCCCTTCGGAACCGACGAGCAGGTGCCACAGGATCGAAAGCGGTGTGTGGAAGTCGAGGAACGCGTTCAGCGCGTACCCCATGGTGTTCTTCATCCGGTACTTCGCGTGGATGCGCGCAACAAGCCGCGAATCCTTTTCGATGCGAGCTTTCAGCTCGATGAGGCCGGCTGCCACCGCGGGTTCTTTCGTCGCGAACGATTCCTCGGCGCCGGCCGCCGCCGTATCGACCTCGGTTCCGGAGGGGAGCACGAAGCGCAGCGAATCCAGCGTGCGGTACGCGTTGTTTTCGATTCCGCAGCACATCCCCGACGAGTTGTTCGCGACGATGCCGCCGATCATGCAGGCCCCGATCGAAGCGGGGTCCGGTCCGAGCTTGGCGGCATGAGCGGCAAGATGCGCGTTCACGATCCCGCCCACCACCCCCGGCCCGACTCGGACGCGCGCGCCGTGGTCCAAGATCTCGAGCGTGCGCCAGTGCCGCGTAAGATCGACGATGACCCCGCTTCCCACAGCCTGCCCCGATAGGGACGTCCCCGCGGCGCGGAAGGTCAGCGGCACGCGGGAACGTCGGCTCCACGAACAGAGCGCCTTGATCTCGGCGGTGTCCTTCGGCCGCACGACGGCAGCCGGCGTCAGCGTGTAGAAGCTCGCGTCGCTCGCATAGGCGGCGAGGTCCAGCGGCCGCGTCAGGACGCGCGAGGCGGAAACGATCGCGGACAGGCTCTTGTCGAGGACCACGCGGCAAGCCTAACGCCGTTTGCCGTCAGTCGGGGTCGCGGTAGAGTGGCGCGCATGAACACGCTCCTCTCCGTCCTGCTGGGAGTCGGTCTCTCGGCGGCGTGCGGATTCCGGATCTTCGTGCCCTTCCTGCTCGTCGGGATCGGGGCGCGAACGGGACACGTGACGCTCGGCCCGCCGTTCGCGTGGATGGCCGCAACACCGGCGTTGATCGCGTTCGGCTTCGCCACGGTCCTCGAGATCGCGGCCTACTACATCCCGTGGCTCGACCACGTGCTCGACCTCGTCGCCACTCCTGCCTCGGTCGTCGCCGGCATGGTCATGACGGCGTCGGTCGTCACGGGGCTCGACCCGATGTTGAAGTGGACCCTAGCGTTGATCGCCGGCGGTGGAATCGCCGGGACGGTGCAGGCGTTGACCGTCGGCATGCGGAAGGTGTCGCTGCTGACGACCGGAGGGCTCGCCAATCCGATCGTTTCGACGGCCGAGCTTTTAGGCTCCGTGCTCCTCACGGTACTCGCGATAGTGCTGCCGCTCCTCGCGTTCGCGGTGATCGCGTGGGCGCTCTTTTTCGGCGTGCGGCACCTGCTCCGCCTGATGCGCGGGTTCGGTGGGGCGGCGGCATGACGACCCAACGGCGACTTCTCATGATCCCGGGACCGATCGAGGTCTCGCCCGCCGTCCGCGACGCGTTTGCGGTCCCCCCGCCGGGCCATCTGGCCCAAGACCTCGTCGAGGCGTTCGGCGCTTCACTCGAGATGATGCGCCGCGTCTGGCTCGCGGCGCCCTCATCGCAGCCGTTCGCGGTCCCCGGCTCGGGAACCACCGCGATGGAGATGGCCGTCGCAAATCTGATCGAGCCCGGGGATGCGGCCGTCGTCGTCAACACGGGGTACTTCTCCGACCGCATGGTCACGATGCTGCGCCGCGCGGGCGCCGAAGTCGTCGATCTCACCGCCGTGCCGGGCGAGGTCCCGAACGTCAGCCGCGCCGAAGGGGCGTTCGCGGATTTCGCGCGCATCGGGAAGCGGGTGAAGGCGCTGTTCGCGACCCACGTGGATACCTCGACCGGCGCGATGTGCGATCCGCAGCCGCTGGCGACGCTTGCGCGCGAGCGCGGGGCGCTCTCGATCTTCGACGGCGTGTGCGCGACCGCGGCGGAGCGCTTCGAGATGGAGGCCTGGGGCGCCGACGTCTATCTGACCGCGTCGCAAAAAGCCATCGGCCTCCCCCCGGGGCTTGCGCTCCTCGTCGCTAGCGAGCGAGCCCTCGCGGCGCGCGACGCGCGCAAGGCCCCGCCGCCGCTGGCGCAGGACTGGCAAGCCTGGCTTCCGGTCATGCAGGCCTACGAGGCAAGAAAACCGGCCTACTTCGCCACGCCCCCGACGAACCTGATCCTCGCCCTGGCCGTCGGCCTCGAGGAGATCCTCGCCAACGGGATGGAGGCGCGCTTTGCGCTGCACGAGCGCGGGGCTCGCGCGCTGCGGACGGCGTGGTCGGTGCTCGGCCTCCGCCCGGTGCCAACGAAAGGGCGGAACGCCGCGAATACGCTGTCGGCCCTACGCTTCCCCGCGGGTGTCGACGCGTCGCTGGTCGCGCGCGTTGCCGAGCGCGGCGTCCACGTCGCCGGCGGCCTGCACCCCGCGATCCGGAGTGAGTATTTCCGGGTCGGCCACATGGGGTACGCGTTGACCCGCACCGACTACCTGATGCGCTGCGTCGAAGCCGTCGCGAGCGGACTCCGGAGCTTCGGGATCGCCGCCGACGGCGAGGGCGCCGTGCGCGCGATGCTGACGACGCTCCAGCGCGAGGTCGCGCCGTGACGGCTAGGGCCGCGTCGTCACCTGACCCCGCCTTTGACGACCTCCGTCCTGACGCTGTATGCGGCCATGCGGCACCTCCTTCCCGGGGATGCTAGCCTCGTTTCATGGTGGTTTCGAAACTGGCGGCCGGACTCTGGCGTTGGGCCGTCCCGCATCCCGACTGGAAGCCCGAATTCGATCGTCCGGACGGATGGGGGCGCATGGTCGCTTCCGTTTACGCGGAGTTCGACGAAGCCGTCGTCCTGATCGACCCGCTCATCCCGCGAGAGCCGACCGACGCGGATCGCTTCTGGCGCAACTTGGACGACGACGTTGCGCGCCTCGCGAGGGCGGTCCTGGTCGTCGTCGGGAGCGTCGATCACGGGCGCAGCGCCGATCTGGTGGCCGGGCGCTACCTGGCCATGGGGCGTCCGGTCCGGGTCGTCGGCGATGCCATGATTCGGGACAGCGTCGCGTGCACCCTGCATGCGACGTTCGATGATTCGCCGCTTCCCCCGGGTTTTCATGCCCTCCCCATTCCCGGAATGTCGCCGGGTGAGCGCGCCTTCGTTCTCGACCCCTGGCGCGCGGCCGTCTTCGCCGACGCCGTGATCGGAGCGGGGGACGGCCGTGTGCGCGTCGCGCCGCCGTCTTGGGGAGTCAAGACGACCGAAGGCCGCAAGCGCTACGACCGTGAATTCCGCCCGGCGATCGAGCGAATTGCCGCGGCCCGTCCGGAGATCCTCCTGCCGTCCCACGGTGAGCCGATCTTGGCCGGCGGAACCGCAGCCCTCGGACAAGCACTTCAGGCACCCGCTTGGGGTGAATAGAGACAGGGAAAAGGGGACACTCCCCTTTTTCTCGCAAAGCTCCCCGGATACCGCTTTGACAAGAAAAAGGGGAGTGTCCCCTTTTCCCGTTTGCTAGGATGGTGTGTTCGGTAGGGATTAGCTCGTAAGTGAGGGTCTATGGCCACCAGCGATCTGTCACTCGTCCGTAATATCGGCATCAGCGCGCACATCGATTCGGGGAAGACGACCCTCACGGAGCGCATCCTCTTTTATACGCAGCGCATCCGGGTCATCCACGACGTCAAGGGGAAGGACGGCGTGGGCGCGAAGATGGACTCGATGGATCTCGAGCGCGAGCGCGGCATCACGATCCAATCCGCCGCGACGCACTGCGAGTGGAACGGATACCACGTCAACATCATCGACACGCCGGGTCACGTCGATTTCACCATCGAGGTCGAGCGCTCGTTGCGTGTGCTCGACGGCGCGATCCTCGTGCTATGCGCCGTCGCCGGCGTGCAGTCCCAATCGATGACCGTCGACCGCCAGATGCGGCGGTACAACGTTCCGCGCGTCGCCTTCGTCAACAAATCCGACCGGCAGGGCGCGAACCCCTACCGCGTTGCCGAGCAGCTGCGCGAGAAGCTGAAGCACAACGCGGTGCTGATGCAGATCCCGATCGGGCTCGAGGGCGAGTTCGAAGGCGTCGTCGATCTGGTCGAGATGAAGGCGTATTATTTCGATGGCTCGAATGGCGAGATTCGCCGCACGGAAGAGATCCCCGAGCGCCTGCGCGCCGAGGCAGCAGGCAAGCGCGCCGAGATGTTGGACGCGGTGTCGATGTTCTCGGACGAGCTCATGGAGGCGGTCCTCGAAGAGCGCGCGACTCCGGAAATGATTCGTACCGCCGTACGCAAAGGGACGCTCTTGCTGCAGCTGACCCCCGTACTCATCGGCAGCGCCTACAAGAACAAGGGGGTGCAGCCGCTCCTCGACGCGGTGACGCACTATCTACCCGATCCCACCGAGGTCGAGAACGTCGCGCTCGACCTGGCCAACGACGAGGCACAGGTCGTGCTCAAGGCCGACGCCGATCTGCCGATGGTCGCTTTGGCGTTCAAGCTGGAAGAGGGTCGCTTCGGGCAGCTCACTTACCTGCGCGTCTACCAGGGGAAGATCCGGAAGGGTGATTCCATCGTCAACGCGCGCACCGGCCGCGACGTGCGCGTCGGACGCCTGGTGCGCATGCACGCCGACGAGATGGCGGACATCGTCGAGGCGTCGACGGGCGACATCGTGGCGCTGTTCGGCATCGACTGCGCGTCGGGCGACACCTTCACGTCCGACAAGATCCGGTTGGCGATGACCTCGATGTACGTTCCTCCCCCGGTGATCCACCTGACGGTCAAGCCGAAGGACAAGAAGGCCCAGGCCAACATGGGGAAGGCCCTCCAGCGCTTCACCAAGGAAGACCCGACTTTCCACGCGCGCGTCGACGAGGAGTCGGGCGAGACCGTCGTGTCGGGGATGGGCGAGCTCCACCTCGACGTCTACGTCGAGCGCATGAAGCGCGAATACGGCGCCGAGGTCGAGACGGGGGCGCCGCAGGTGGCCTACCGCGAGGCGATCACGCGCAAGGCCGAGTTCAACTACCTGCACAAGAAGCAGACCGGCGGATCGGGCCAGTACGCCAAGGTCGGCGGCTACGTCGAGCCCTACCCCGAAGGAGAGTTCGAGTTCGTCAACGACATCTTCGGAGGTTCGATCCCGTCGGAGTTCATCCCGTCGGTCGAGAAGGGCTTCCGCTCGATGCTGAAGAAGGGGCGGCTGATCGGATTCCCCCTCACCAACTTCCGGGTCGTGATCAACGACGGCGCCGCGCACGCGGTGGACTCGTCGGACAACGCGTTCCAGGCGGCCGCCCGCGGCGCGTTCCGCGAGGTCTACGACCGGGCGAAGCCGGCGATCCTCGAGCCGATCATGAAGGTCGCGGTCGAGGGACCGACGGAGTTCCAGGGCGCATTCGTCCGGACGATCATGCAGCGCCGGGGCCTCATCGTGGGCACGACCGAGCTCGAGGGTTTCGTGCGGGTCGACGCCGAGGTGCCGCTGGCCGAGATGTTCGGCTACTCGACGGACCTCCGGTCTTCCTCCCAGGGGAAGGCCGAATACACGATGGAATTCGCGCGCTACGCTCCCGTGCCGGGCGAGGTCGCGCTGGAGCTGATCAAGAAGTACGGTACCGGTTCGAAGACCGACGACGAGTAGGAGGCCATCCATGCTCTTGAACGAATTGACCGAGCGCTCTCCGATGAGGATTTTCGAGAACTCGATCCACGGCGGTCTAGGCGCCGGGAATCTAGGGGTCGTGGTGGCGCTCCACGGCATGGGGAAGACCGCATTTCTCGTCGATATCGCCCTGGACGATTTGCTGCGCGGCCGAAA
>JAYUCM010000009.1:0-2720 GCA_043740355.1 Acidobacteriota bacterium
AGCGACGACGTGATGCCGGCGAAGAAGAGAAGGCCGAACCACATCGCCCCGGCCACGGGCGCGAACCAGCCCCAGTTGAGGAAGAGCCTCGGAAGCGTCAGAAAGCCGAGGCCGAACCCGCTCCCGCCCGCCGTCGCCTGCTGCACCGCGGCCAGCCCCAGGTAGGCCGTCGCGATGGGGATCAGAATCGATCCCCCCAGGATGATCTCGACGAACTCGGTCATCCAGGCGGACGAGGCCGCGTTCAGCGCAACGTCCTCGTTCGCCTTCACGTACGCCGCGTAACAGTGGATCGACCCCATCCCGACCGAGAGCGTGAAGAAGTTCTGTCCCGCGGCCGCGAGCCACGTCGCGGGGTCCAGCAGTCCCGACGGCCGAGGATTCCAGACGAAGTTGAGACCCGCGAGAGGGCTCTCCACGACGCCGGCCGCTCCCGCCGGCAGGGTGAGTCCGCGGACGGCGAGCACGGCGCCGAACACGATGAGGAGAGGCATCCCGATCTTGGCCGCGAGCTCGATCCCCTTGGCGAGGCCGCGCGAGAGGATCCAGACGTTCATGGCCAGCGTGAGCAGGAACCAGAACGCCGCCTCGCCGGGGAGGGCGAACAACGAGGCCTCGTGCTGACCGAGGTAGCGCGGAAAGAACTGATCCGGCGGGACGGTCTTGAACGTCCCGACGATCGAGTGCCAGACATAGGCGAGCGTCCACGACTCGATGTAGCAGTAGTACCCGGCAACGCAAACGCACGAGCAAAGTCCGAGCGCACCGACGTACTTGAACGCGGGGTGACGGCCTAGACGATCGAACATTCCCGGGGCGGAGTGGTGCCCGAAACGGCCGCCGTGGCGCCCGATCGCCCACTCGATCCAGAGCAGGGGCATGCCCATCAGGACGAACGAGACGAGATAGGGGATCAGGAAGGCGCCGCCGCCGTGCTGCGCGGCTTGGGCGGGGAAGCGGAGGAAGTTCCCCAGGCCGACTGCGTTACCCGTGGCGGCCAGGACGAGGCCGACGCGTGATCCCCAGCCTTCGGTTCGCGCCACCCGACTTAAAGGCCGGCAACCGCCGCTGTGGGATGCGCGAGCCGCTCGTCGCTGACGACGCCGACTTTCAGGGTCTCATCGCCTTTCCTCGCCAGGTCGAGGATCCGGATGATCCCTTCGTAGTTCAGCTTCTCCTCGGCGGCCAGGAAGAGGATCTTGTCGGAGGACTTTCGATTCCTGAAGGTGTCGCCGATCTTGGTGGCAAGCTGCGAGACGTCCACTTCGTCTTTGTTGAGGAACACCTTGCACCCGGGCGGCAGACCTGGGGAGCTGAGGGCGGCCTCGATCGGGCACGACTGGGCGTTGATCGCCATGATGACCGGAGGATGGTCGGGGTCGGGTTGGACGATCTCCTGAGATTCTTTCGGGATCTCGATGTCGTAGCCGCGCTGCGAGAGCGGCACGACCACCATGAAGATGATCAGGAGAACGAGCAGGACGTCGATGAGCGGCGTGACGTTGATTTCCGATTGGAGACCGCCGCCGCCGCCGACTTGCATGGACATAGTCGATGTCTCCCCGGCCCTAGCTTTCCTGTCGCTGGGTAATGAGACCGACCTGCTCGAAGCCGACCTCCTTCACCTTCAACATCACCTTCTTGACGTCCCCGTAGGTGAGCCGCGCATCGCCCTTGAGAACCACCGTGGCGTTCTTGTTGCGCTGATACTCCTCGGTGATCCGGGCGATGAACTGCGCGTCGTCGGGCATCGCGTCCTTATCGATGTACACGATTTTCTTTTCGCTGATTGTGATCAAGATCTGGGTCTTTTCTTCGGGCTTCTGCGGCGGGTTCGACGCCTTCGGCATGATCACCGGCGGCCCCTTCTGGAGCATCGGCGTGATGACCATGAAGATGATCAACAGAACCAACATGACGTCGACGAGCGGCGTGACGTTGATCGCGGAATTGACCTCGGCGACCTTAACGCTTTGCACTCGCCGCCTCGTGCTTCTTCAGAAAGAAGTCGAGAAGCTCCGCCGATGAATTCGACATCTCGATCTGGAACCGCTCGAGCCGCGTCGTGAAGTAGTTGAACGCCATGACCGCGGGGACGGCGACCAAGATCCCGAACGCCGTCGTGATGAGCGCCTCCGAGATGCCGGCGGACACCGCGGCGAGTCCGCCCGAGCCCGAGGTCGCGATGCCCTGGAACGCGTTGATGATCCCGACGACCGTGCCGAACAGGCCGATGAACGGCGCCGACGACCCGATGGTGGCGAGACCGCCGGTACCCTTCTTCATCTCGGCCGACGTCAGGGATACCGCGCGGTCGAGCGCGCGGCCCACGGCGCCGACGAGGTCGTGGCTGTCCTTGAGCTCGACCTTGTCGTTGTCGTACTCGATCAGGCCGGCCGATACGACCTTCGCGATGTGCGACTTCTTGTACGTCCGGGCCGCATCGAGCGCACCCTGGAAGTTGCCGTCCCTGAGATTCTTCACGAACAGCGGAAGAAACTTCAGGGACTCGTCCCGTGCGGCCCTGTAGCTACGGAACTTGTCGATCATCACAGCGATCGAGTAGATCGAAAGTCCCGTCAGGATGACGATGACGACCTTCCCGACCCAACTCGCATCGAGGAACATCTGCAGGGGATTCATGTTTGAGCTCCTTCAATCAATCGTAGTCGTGCGAACGACGCCTAGCGCAACCTGAAATCGACGCGAATCGTGAAGTA
>JAYUCM010000010.1:0-2720 GCA_043740355.1 Acidobacteriota bacterium
GTCGAGACGCGTAGGCCGCCTAGGGGGTCGGCGCCGTGTGCGTCGAACCCCGCCGATACCATCACGAACTGCGGGCGGAAGTCCTCCATGGCCGGGACCAGCGCTTCGGTCAAACCCGCGAGGAAACGATCGTCGCCATCGCCGGGCCGAAGCGGGACGTTCAGCGTCGTGCCGACTCCGGCTCCCTTCCCGCGTTCCTTCGCGTAGCCGGTCCCGGGATAGAGCGGCATCTGGTGGGATGAGTAGTAGAAGACCGCCGGGTCTTCTTCGAAGATGTGCTGCGTGCCGTTCCCATGGTGAACGTCCCAGTCGACGATCAGCACCCGATCCACGGCGCACTCCGCGCGCAGCGCGGCCGCCGCAACCGCGACGTTGTTGAAGAGACAAAACCCCATCGCCAGATCTCGTTCGGCGTGATGCCCGGGGGGGCGCACGACGGCGAGTCCTCCCTCGAGCCGCGAGCCGGCGACCTCGGCGGCCAGCGCGGCGAGCGAACCGGCGGCCAGCCGGGCGATCCGCGCACTTTCGGGACAGATCGCCGTGTCCATCGAGTCGATGAAACGCTCCCCCGAAGCGCATGCGTCCTCGACGCGGCGGATGTGCCGGGCGTCGTGCACGCGAAGCAGTGCGGCGTCCGTCGCTCGTGAAACCGGGATTCGGACGCATCTTTCGGCCAACCCGCGATCGCCCAAGAGCTCGCGGATCCGGGCGAGGCGAGCGGAACACTCGGGGTGGCCGCGGCCGGTGTCGTGCTCTTCGAACACCGGGTCGAGGACGAGTCCGATGCGCCTCATCGCAAGGGGGACGAGGCAGCGCCTCAGTGCGCGCGCGTGGAAACGTCGAGGCCGCTGAATCCGTTCGTGATGGGTACTCCGGGCGGAATCTTCACTTTGTAAAGACCCGCGGCGAGATCGGGATTCAGGCGGGTATTCAGGAAGCGGAGATCTCTTTGGTTGCCGTCCCTGCCCACGTAATCGATGCGCACCGGGAGGAGCGTGGACGCGTCGACCCAGAGTCTGACCTCGTCGACGTTCTTTCGGATGCGGCGTTTCTTGGGAGAAAGCACGAGCAAATACACGTCCTTCTCGTCCGCTCCCGGATCGCCGAGCGCGAGATCAAAGAACTTGCCCAGCTCCTTCGATCCCTGGCCGACGCCGAAGAACCGGAAGAGCTGCTCGCTCCAGCGCTTGATGTCCCGCTGTTCGGCCCTTTTCCGCTCGGGAAAGTAGCCCGTATACGAGCCTTCGGCGACGACGAACCGCATCGGTTCGGGAGACTGGTATTCCCAGAGCACCGAGTCAGGCTTCGTCAGATAGAACTGCCCCTTAGCGACGATGGGGTCCTTGAGAAGCGGGCTCCGCGTCGTCTGGACGAACTCGGCCGAGAGCGTGCGGATCTGCCCTTGGACCTCGTCGAAGCGCGTGAGGACTCCATGGAGCGTCTCGCCGGAGGCCACGGTCCGCTGCCGCGCAGCCGCCGGGGTTTTGGGTTCTTTGGCGGGAACGGGGCCGACGGCCGTGACAAGAAGTACGAGCGCCACCGCGCCGCGGCAAATGACCATTCGGGGACCTCTGCACCTTCGGCGTGCGGGACTCGAGTTCAAGGGCGCCTCGCGAAAACGTTATCAGCGGGCTACGGGGCAGTCAACAGCGGGAGGACACGACCTATAATCGGGGTTTCTTCCCTGAGGGTCCTACGATGCGCTTGTCGCCGTCCGCTCGGGTCGCCATGGCCCTCGTCGTGCTCCTGACCGGCTGCCCGAAGGCTCCCCCGACGACTTCGCCGACCTTGCCGACGGCGGCCGGCGCGGTCGACGATGCGCAAGTCGGCAAGCTCGCGCGCGTTCTTCGTGCGGCGGACCGGAGAATCGTCGACGACGATCTCCGCGCTCTCCTGGCCGACGACGATCCCGCCGTCCGCGCAAGGGCGGCTCTGGCCCTCGGTCAGATCGCCGATCCTTCATCGCTTCAGGACCTCGAGAAGGCCACGAGCGACTCGACCCCGGAGGTCCGTGCGAACGCCGCGTACGCGATCGGGCTCGTCGCCGACCCTTCGGCGCTTCCGGTTCTCGTGCGGCTGGCCGACGACGCCTCGCCGAAGGTCCGCGCCGCCACGGTCGAGGCGATCGGCCGGCTTCGCGACCCCGCCGGTGCGCCCGCGGTCCGCGCCATGCTCGAGGACCCCGAAATGCCGGTGCGCGCGACGGCGGCACTCGCCGCGTGGAAATTCGCAGACGCAGAGGTGTTCCTCGACGCGCTGCTCGCGAACCTCGCCGCCGCAAACCCCGGCGTGCGTGCCGCATCCGCGTGCGCCTTGGCACGGCTCGCGTCGGCCGCGACGGCTCCCGCGTCGTCCGGTGCCCCCGTCGGGCGCCTGTCGGATAGCGGTCTCGCTCGCGCCAGGGCGGCGCTCGTCGAGCGCGCGACCGATGTCGAGCCGGAGGTCCGCATGCAGGCCGCGCGGGGGCTGGCCTTTCCGGTGGGCCGGGCCGAGCTCGCCGTCGTCGGCGCGTTGACGAAGGACCCCGAGCCGGGTGTACGCGTCAACGCCGTGCGCTCCCTCGGTTTCCCCAAAGTTCCGATCAAGCCCTACCTGGAGCGCGCGGTGGTCGATCGTGACCAGGGCGTGGCGAGGGCAGCGCTCGAGGCGGTTGGAAAGGTCGGCGGCCCCCAGGCCGAGGCCACCGTGGGCAAGCTCCTCGCCTCGTTCGATTCGGCGTG
>JAYUCM010000011.1:0-16501 GCA_043740355.1 Acidobacteriota bacterium
CTCCTCGAGGGCGCCTTCCATCGTGGAGATCAGTTCGTGATCGAACGGGCCGGCAAAGCCATGGCCGCGGTTGTTCCGCTTCACATGGTGCCGGACTACGACCCGATCAAGGCTGGAATTGCCGAGGGACTGGAAGATGTGCGAGCAGGCCGGATCTACGGGCCGTTCACCTCGGCTAAGGATCTAGTGCGTTCGCTTCGCCGGAACGCTGCCAAGGTCAAGGCCAAGCAGGCGAAACGACGCTGATGCACCTTGCGTACACTGAGCGGTTCGTCAGAAGCTACGCTGCGGCCCCATCAGAGATCCAGAAGGCCGTCAATCGCAAGGCGGAACTCCTCCTCCAAAATCTCCGCCACCCCTCGCTGCGCGCCAAGAAGTACGACGTGCGTCGCAACCTCTGGCAGGCGCGCGTCACCCGGGGATGGCGTTTCTATTTCATCATCGAGGACGACACCTACTACCTCGTCGATATCACGCCGCATCCGAAGTAGGAACCGGTTTCCACCGCCAGTCCCGTTCAGGACCGTTTCCGATCAGAGCGCCGCCAACTTCCCGATCAGGTCCACGACCCGGCACGAATACCCCCACTCGTTGTCGTACCAGGCGATGACCTTGACGAAGTTCCCGCCAAGGACGCGCGTGCAGAGCGAGTCGAAGGTCGCGGAGTGCGAGTCCTGAATGATGTCCGACGAGACGATCGGCTCCTCGCAGTACGCGAGGATCCCCTTCATGGGGGCTTTCGACGCGGCTTCCTTCATGGCGCCGTTGATCGACGCGACCGTGGCGTTTTTCGACAGCTCGGCCACGAGATCGACGATGGAGCCGTCGGGAACGGGGACGCGCATGGCGACCCCGTCGAGCTTGCCTTTCAGCTCGGGGAGCACCTTGCCGACCGCCCGGGCCGCGCCGGTCGTCGTCGGGATGATGTTCTCGTTGGCGGCGCGGGAGCGGCGCAGGTCCTTGTGCGGCACGTCGGCCAGGCGCTGGTCGTTGGTGTAGGCGTGGACGGTCGTGATCACGCCCTTGACGATGCCGAACGCGTCGTTCAGGACTTTGGCGACGGGGGCGAGGCAGTTGGTCGTGCAGCTCGCGTTCGAGACGATGAGGTGCTCTCGCTTGAGGAGGTGATCGTTGACCCCGACGACGACCATCGCGTCCACCTCGTCCTTGGCCGGCACCGTCAGGATCACGCGCTTGGCGCCGGCAGCCAGGTGCCAGGCGCATTCCTCGCGCTTGCGGAATCTCCCCGTCGCCTCGACGACGACATCGACGCCGAGCTCGCCCCACGGAAGCTTCGCGGGGTCTTTCTGCTCCAGCATGCGCACCGTCTGCGTGCCCGCCGACATCGTGTCGCCCTTCAGCGTCACGACCCCGGGGTAGCGGCCGTACACCGTGTCGAAGCGGGTCAGATACGCCAGCGTCTCGTTGGACGTGACGTCGTTGATCGCGACGACCTCGATGTCGTCGCGCTGCGAGAGCATCCGGAAGGCGGCCCGGCCGATGCGGCCGAACCCGTTGATGGCGACGCGCGGGCCGGCCATCACGGCCTCCCCGCCGCGGGCTCGGCGTGAAGCGACGCGAGGCGGCCGATCAGCTCCACCACCCGCATCGCGTAACCCCACCCGTTGTCGTACCAGGTGATCGTCTTCAGCATGTTGCCGCCGAGGACGAACGTGCTGAGCCCGTCGAAGACGGCGGAGTGGTCGTTGCCCACGACGTCGGACGAGACGATCGGCTGGTCGGTGTACTCGACGATGCGCTTGAACGTCGTGAGGGAGGCCGACTTGACGATCTCGTTGACTTCCTCCGCCGTCACGTCGCGCTTCATGAGCGTCACGAGGTCGACGTTCGAGCCGTCGGGCACCGGGACGTTCAACGCCATCCCGTCGAGCTTCCCGGCGAGCTGGGGAAGGATCGACTGAACGACGCTCGGCGAATGCGTCTCGGTCGGGATGATGTTCTCGGCGGCGGCCCGGGAGCGGCGCATCTCGGTGTGCGGCACGTCGGCCAGACGCTGGTCGTTCGTGTAGGCGTGCACGGTCGTCATGAAGCCGCGCTCGATCCCGAACGCATCGTCCAGGATCTTGCAGATCGGCGCCAGCGCGTTGGCCGTGCACGACGCGTTGCTGACGATGCGCGTCGACTTACCGAGGATGTGGTCGTTGACACCCATGACGACCAGCGCGTCGATTTCGTCCCGAGGGGGAACCGTCAGGACAACGCACTTCGCACCCCGGTCGAGGTGCTTCTGCAGGATCGCGCGGGTCCGATATTGCCCGGTCGCCTCGACGACGATGTCGACACCCAAGCCCGCCCAATCGACGTCGCCAGGGGCCCGCGCCTGGAGCAGCTTGATCGCACGTCCCTTGGCGTAGAGGGAATCCCCCTTGATCCAGACCGGGTCCTCGAAACGGCCGTGCACGGTGTCGAACCGGAGAAGGTATTCGAGCGCGGAAGGCTCCGCGATGTCCACGATCGCCGCGACCTCGACGTCGTTGCGGTCGTGAACGATGCGAAAAACATTGCGCCCGATACGGCCGAAACCCATCAGTCCGATGCGCGTCGTCATGCGAGCCTTCCTTGCGGACGACATGTGGGACACGGACACGCCCCCCGCAGCATCTCGAACGCGTAGATCCCCGTGTCGTGGCCGTCGCTCCAAACGATCTGGACGGCGTACGCTCCGACCGGGACGAGGCTCCGGATCGTCACCTGCCCCCGCGCGGGTGCCTTGACGATCCGCAACGGGTCCGGCGGCGCTTCCCGCGCAGAGCGGCAGACCGAGCACGGGCAGCTGGTGCGCAGGTCGTCGAACGGCAGGTACGACTCGTGACCGTCCGCCCAGGCCAAGGCGAGCTCGCGGCCGGCGACCGCGATGTTGCGCGGTTTGAGCGCTGGGGAGTCGTGGTTCATGGATTTCACTAGTGTACTCTTCGATCCGCAAACCTTCCGTCTTTGCGAGACTTGGGAACCTTGGCGCCCATGCAGCGTTACACCCTCTCGTCAGGCGAGACCGGGGACGACCGGGCCGCCCTCGACCTCCAGATCGTCCGCGAGGTCCTGGACGGAAAAACCGACCGCTTCGGGGAGTTGGTCACCCGCTACCAGAACATGGTCGCCGGCGTCGCCTGGCGGTCCGGCTGCAAGCGCGAGGACGTGGAGGACGTGGTGAGCGAGGTTCTGCTGAAGGTCTACCGCAACCTGCACCAGTACCGGCCCGACCACGCGTTTTCCACGTGGCTCTACAAGCTGACCGCAAATCACGTCGTGGACCGGTCGCGGCGGCTGAAGAAGGAGCGCGGGCGGACGGAGATGCCGGAGCAGCTCGAGGACAAGACCCCCGGCGCCGACGACGCGATGGAGGTGGACGAACGGCATGCTCTCGTCCGCGAGGCCCTCCGCTACGTGGATGCTCGCTACCGGGAGGTCATGCACCTCGTCTACGTCGAAGGGCTGAAGGTGGACGAGACCGCGCGCATTCTCGGGACCCCGGAGGGGACCGTGAAAACACGGCTGATGCGCGGTCGCGAGGCGTTGAAGAAGGTCCTGATGCGGCGCAACCCGGAGCACTTCCCATCATGAAGAACGACGCCGCCTTAGAGGCTCTGCTTCACGAGGCGCTCGGCCGGAGGGGTGCGCCCGCGCCGTTTTCGATCGACGTCCTCGACCGGGTCATGACCCGGGTCGCCGCCATGGGCGCCCCTCCCCGCTCCGAGATCGACCTCCGCCAGTTCACGCGCTGGGCCGTCGCCGCGTCGATCGTGGGCCTGGCCCTCTTGGCGGCGGCCTTCTGGGCGGGCCCCAGCCTCTCGGCGGTCGTCTCGAGTCTCGGTCACGCGATGGCCGGCGGCACCGATGCGGCGCTGAAGCTCATGGCGCCCGCGGCGTCGCTCGCCGAAAAGCTGGGCCGCGTCGCGTTGGCGGTCCTCGCGTCGGCGCAGACCGTCGCGCGGCCGCTGGCATCCTTTCAACCGCTCGCTCACGCCCTGCTCGCGGCGGTCGCCGCGGCCATGCTGGGTATCACGGCCGTCGTCGTGGGTCGCGACGTCAGACGGCGCGTCGCCCCGAAGGAGCACGCATGAAGCTCCGAAAGCTAGCGCTGGCCGCGCTCGCCTGCGCCTTGACCGCCGTGGCGCTGGCCGCAACGCCCGCACCGGTCGAGAAGAAGACGACGTCGGCGCATCCGGTCGCCGTCCCTTCCCCACCCGCCCCGCCGGACGCGCCGGAACCTCCGAGCGGTCCGGGGATCCTCGATCAACGGCGCGACGGCGAGCTCAACGGCATCAACCAGGACATCACGATCCGCGCCGGCGAGACGCACGACGGCGACGTCACCTGCATCCGCGGGCACGTGACGATCGACGGGCACGTCAACGGCGACGTGACGGTGGTCGCCGGAAGCCTGGACCTCAGGGGCTCCGTGGACGGCGACGTTACCGGGGTCCTCTCGCGCTTGGACTTCGACGCCAAGTCCTCGGTCGAGGGTGACGTCACCAACGTCGGCGGATCGCTGCAGCGCAACGGGGCGAGGTTCCAGGGGCAAGTGGTGAACGTGCCGTTCGGCATCACGCTCCCGAAGTGGGGTCACCGTTGGGGACCAGGATGGGGAGCCTTCACGGGTCTGTTCTTCTGGTGGAAGCTGTTCGCGATCTTCCTCTTTTTCGTTTGCGCGCTGCTTCTCGCGGCGCTCGTCCCCGACCGCATCCGCCTGATCAGCGACGAAGCGCCGGACCGCCTGTTCACCGCATTCGTGTTCGGATTGATCGGCTACGTGGTGTTCGTCTTCGCGCAGGTCTTCTTGGCGTTGACCATCATCGGAATCCCGCTGGTGTTCCTGCTCTATCTCGTCTTCGTCGTGCTCAAGTGGCTCGCGATGTGCGGGATCTTCCATCAGATCGGGTCCCGTGTGGGCCGGGCGATGGGACGCGACATGTCGCTGCTCGGTGCGATCTTGCTCGGCGCCCTCCCGTTCGCGCTGCTGCGGTTCATCCCGTTTTGCGTGGGCTTTTCGATTTGGTTCCTGGTGGAGATCCTCGCGTTCGGTTACTTGATCCTGACCCGGGTGGGAACTCGCGGGAGCCCGGGCCCGATGCTCGCGTCCCCGGCCCCGCTCGGCCCGCCGGTTTCGCCCGAAACGCTCGCTTCGTAGGGACCGCGAACGCGCTACGATGGGTGACGCCATGGCAGCGTCCCCATCCAGCGGTCCCCGGTCTTTTTCGATACAGGGCCGCGCGATCGCACCGGGACGGGCCTGCGGTCCGCTGCGCCGCAACCGGATGGATCTCGACCCCGCCGACGTCTCGGGAGCCGTGCTCCTCGCGGAGCGCGCGGTCCCCGACGATATCGGGAGGATCCTCGCGTCGGCCGGAACGCTCACGCTCTCCGGGGCCCTCCTCTCGCACGTGAGCCTGTTGTCGCGGGAGTTCGGAAAGCCCTCCGTCGCGCTTTCGGGAGTCACCCCGGCGCGCCTCGCCAAAGAGGGTGAGGACGGCCTGCTCGTGCTCGAGGATGTCGTCGGGGTCTCCGCTCGCGCGGTGCTCGACGAAGGCGACATCGTGCTCTTGGACGGTGGGCTGGGCACGTTGACCGTGCCCGGCGCGCTCGATCGCGAGCTCCGCGGTGCGATGCGGCGCGTCCACGCCGCGCTCTCCGCCTTCTCGAAGCTCCCCGACGACGAGACTCTCCTCGCCGCGCTTCTCGAAACGGCCGACGGACCCGTCACACGCGGGTTCCTCCTCGAGGCCGCATTCCCGTTCCGCGTCGTTCCCCCGGGACCTCCCGCGCGGCGGCTGCTCGAAGCGCTCGCCGCGAGCTCGCCGCAGCCGGAGTTCGAGGCGATGCACCGGCTTCTGCGAGAGCGCGTCTTGAAGGAAGCGGCGGCGCGCTGCGACGACACCCTCTTGGTCATCGAGGCGGCGGAAGACCTCGAGGACTTGCACCGCGGGCTGCGCGGGCTCGAGGGTGCGTTGAACCGGGACCTCAGGCTCCTCGAGGACCTGGGCGGCGATCCGGACCGCCTCGAGCAGAAGCTCGAGCCGGTGCTCGCCGCCGCCGGCGTCCGCCGAACCCGGATGGAAGAGGAGTTGCGCCGGAACGTGCAGCACGCGCTGGCCCTTCCCGACGAGCTCTTGCGCGCGCGCTTGGGCGGCCTCTTCCGGCTCTTGCGCCGCGCGCGCGCCGCGCACGTCGACCCCGAGGACGTCAACCGGCTGCACCGGCGCTTGGCAGCCCAGCTCGCCGACGAGCGCATCCGCGCCGGCACGCACCTCGTGGTGCCGCTCGCCTCCGGAGCGCCTCGCGAGCGCTCGCTGGTCGGCGGGAAGGCGCAGGCCTTGATCGACGCGCGCGACGTCGTGCCCGAAGGGTGCCGCATCCCACGCGGATTCGTGGTGACGAGCGCCGCCTATCGCCTGCACCTTCTCGGCGAGACCGGCGAAAAGCTTCGCCTCGCCGTCGACGAGATCGACGAGAACGCGACCTCGAGGAAGGCGCGGGCGGCGCTGCTGGCGGGGGACGTCCCTGAGGAAGTGCGCGACGCCATCAAGGCGGCTTTCGACACGCTCGGAGCCGTCCGCTGTGCCGTACGGTCGTCGGCGACGATCGAGGACGGCCCCCTGGGAAGCCTGGCGGGGCTCTTCGATACGTATCTCGGCGTGTCCGGATTCGACGATCTCATCGATCGCGTCCGTTGGTCGTGGGCGTCGCTGTGGAATGCGCGCGCGTTGGCGGCGCTTTCGTCGATGGGGCTCTCCCCTTTGCGCGCGAGCCAAGCGGTGATCGTTCAGGAGATGATCGAAACGCGATCGGCGGGCGTCTTGTTCTCGCGCGACCCCTCGGGCCGGCCCGACACGCTTCTCATCAACGCGACGTGGGGCCTGGGCGAGGCGATCTCGCAAGGTGAGCTCGCAGGCGATCTTTTCTGGGTGCGGCGCAGTACCGGAGAGCTCATCGCCTGCGAAACGGGGCGCGCCGAGCACCGCATCGAGCTGGCGCCGCAAGGGATCGGAACCGTCGAAGTCCCGCTGACGCCCGAGCAGCGTGGACGAGCGTGCCTCTCGGCCGCAGAACTCGCGGAAGTCGCTCAGCTTGCTCGCGCCTTCGAGGAGGTCACCGGGCGCGCGCAGGACATCGAGTTCGGCTTCGACCACGCCGGCGGTCTCGTCGTGTTTCAGCTCCGGCGCATCGTGCCGCGACGACCGGAGTGAGACCTAGGAGCCCGTCCGGGCTCCTAGCCGCGGCTCCCTCTCAACAAGACCAGGTTGCGGCCGTACACGAGGAGTCCGGCGGCCTGCCCGAGAATGAACACGGGATCGCCTCGGTGGATCGCATACACGAAGAGCGTCGCGCCGCCCGCCAAGGAGAGCCACCAGAACGCCACCGGGATCACGCTCGCTTTCTTCCGCTCCGAGGCGATCCACTGGACGACGAACCGGCCGGAGAACAAGGCCTGACCGAGGAAGCCGAAAGCCAGCCAGCCGCTGGGGATCGTGTCAAGGGTCATGGCGCACAACCTCGTAGCCGAGCCGGCGCGATTTCATCCACCGCACGGCGAGCAGATCCGCGGACGACCGGAAGACCCGGTTCCACACCCCGTACTTGCTCGTTCCCGATAAGCGGGGCCTGTGATTGACGGGAACCTGCACCACGCTCCGCCCCTCGAGCTTGATCAGCGTCGGCAGAAAGCGGTGCATCCCGTTCCAGAGCTTGATCTCGCGCAACGCATCGACGCGAAAGGCCTTGAGCGAGCACCCGGTGTCGATGATGTCGTCCCCGGAGACGCGGTTGCGCACGGCGTTCGCGATCTTCGAAGCCGCGCGGCGGAGCAGCCGATCGCGCCGTGCCGTGCGGATCCCGACCGCCGCGTCGTGCCCTTCGAGCGCCTGCAAGAGCGAGGGAATGTCCCGGGGGTCGTTCTGGAGGTCCGCGTCGATCGTCACGACGATCGCGCCGCGGGCCGCCTTGAAGCCGGCGTCGAACGCCGCCGTCTGGCCGCAGTTCGCCTTGAAGTGGACCCCGCGCACCTCGGGATGCGCGGCGGCGAGCGCGTCGATCGCCTCGGCCGACCCGTCCCGGCTCCCGTCGTCGATCAGCACGATCTCGAATCGCCGCGGGGACGAGCGCAGGACGGCGAGCAGCTCGTCCACGAGCGGCTTCAGGTTGTCGCGCTCGTTGAAGACCGGGGCGACGACCGAGATGTCGACCGGGCGTGAGCCTTCGGTCATGCCACCCTCGAATTCGCCTTCCGGCGCTTGAGATTGAAGGGCCACAAGGCTCGCCACCTCTCGAAGCGGCGGAGGAAGGCCTCATCCTCCCGTGTGTACGAGCCCGGGGCGATCATCCCCTTCCACTTCAGGAATGCCGCCTCATCCGCGACGGCGAGGAGGCGAAAGAACAGCCTGTGCGCGATGCGCCCCGGACGGAGGCGTATCGCTCCGGCGAAGTCGATGACGGCCAGTCCGCCGTCGCGGCGCAGGAGGACATTCTCGCGACCGCGCAGGTCGTTGTGGATGACCCCGCGCTCGTGGATCGCGTCGAGGATCGCCCGTAAGCGGACGACGCACCGCGTCCCGTCCCCCGGCGGAAGCGACGCGAACGCGAGACGCTCCCCGTCGATCCTCTCGATCGCCAATGCCAGCGGATCGACGCGGCCGACGAAGACGGGCACACCCGAGACGCCGGCGAGCCAGCGGTAGGCGGCGGTTTCGCGACGGATCTGCAGGCGTCCGAGTAGGCGGACCCAACCTTCCCGTCCGGCGAAGTCCTTCACGATCACCGACCCGCCCCCGACCGAGACGACGAGCACGTCGGCCTTCGCTCCGGCCCCGGCGACGAGGACCTCGCGGGTGCAAGGACCGATCTCGTCACGACGTGGACAGCGTGGTATGTTGGGTGGTCGAGTGGACGTCAACGCGGTTAATCTCAACGTTTGCAAAGGTTTGCGGTGACTCGCTCCGTGGCGGAGTCTAGCACACGCCCGTTGACTCCCGAATCGATCCGGGAGGCTCTGGTCGGACTCGCGCCCGAGCTCCGGTTTCCCGGAAGGAACCTGTCGAAGGCCGACGTCTCGCTGTATCGCGTGGGCGGGCGGCGGATCGCGCTGAAGGACTACGGGGCGCGGCCGTTTGTCGCGCGACACACGGTCGGTCGCCTGCTCGTCGGACGCGAGTGCCGCGCCTACGAGCACGCGGGAGAGGCACCGGGTCTCGCTCCTTTCCTGGGGCGTCTCGGCCCCTTCACGCTCGCGACCGGCTGGATCGAATCCGTTCCACTGGCGGATCTCCCCGGCGGCGCGGCGTCCCACGAGCTTTTCGATCGTCTCGACGAGGTGATCGATGGGCTGCACGCGCGGGGCGTCGCGATCTCCGATCTTCATCACCGCGACGTGCTCGTGGCGAGAGACGGCGCCGTTCATGTCGTCGACCTCGCCGCGGCGTACGTGCTGGGTTCCCGGCCGAGCTCGCTCCGCCGGCGCGTGTTCGAGCGGTTCCGAGCACAGGACCGGCTGGCCGCGGCACGGATGCGCGCACGCTTCACCGGAGGCTCCGAGAGCGCGGCGTTGAGGACGGTCGATCCGGCCGCCGTGCGCCTGTGGGGGACCGGCCGCCGGATCAAGGGATTCTGGGATCGCCTCCGGGGAAAGCGCGCGTGAACGGGGTCCCCCGGGTTCTCGGGACGCGGCTGAGGTATCCTCCCGCGCCCGCTCCCCGCGAAGCAGCCGAGGAGACCGCGCGTTGACCGAACCAGGCTACAACCGAGCGTTGGCGGCGTTCCGCCTGACCGCGACGTTCGCGTTCATCGTGGTCCTCGTCGCCTTCGCAAAGCCGAAGCCGGCGGAGGTCGCCGTCGGCTTCGTGATCGCCGCGCTCGGCGAGGTGATCCGTTTCTGGGCCGCCGGGCACCTTCTGAAGACAAAGGAGCTGATCACCTCCGGGCCTTACCGCTACACGCGCAACCCGCTGTACCTCGGACGGTTTCTGATCCTGACGGGGCTGTGCGTGATGTCCCGCTTGCCGTACTTCGCGAACTGGGTCCTGCTCGCCGTCGGCTACGTCGTTTTCTTCTTCTACTACATGCCTCGGAAGGAGCGCGTCGAGCCCGCGCGGCTGCGCGCGGTGCACGGAGAGGCTTACGATCGCTACTTCAAGGCGGTGCCGGCGCTGTTGCCGACCTTCAAGCCCTATGCGAGCGCGTCCAACCTCGGCTGGTCGTCGGACCGCATGATCCGCAACCGCGAGGTCTGGATGGTGGCGGGGATCCTTGCGATCACGCTGTTCCTGCTCTGGCGGGCGCACGAGCTGTGAAAAAGGGGAGTGTCCCCTAATCCTGCATCTGCAGCGCATGAAAGCGCGCGTAGAGGCCGTCCCGTTCGAGCAGCTCGCGGTGCGTCCCGGTCTCGACGACCCGGCCCCGCTCCATGACGAGGATCCGGTCGGCGCGTCGCACCGTCGCGAGGCGATGCGCGATGACGAGACTGGTCCGGTTTCTCATCAGGACCTCGAGCGCTTCCTGGACGAGCTTCTCCGACTCCGAATCGAGCGCGGACGTGGCCTCGTCCAGGATCAGGATCGGCGGGTTCTTGAGAAGAGCGCGTGCGATCGTCAGGCGCTGGCGCTGCCCCACGGAAAGACGCGCGCCGCGCTCGCCCACGATCGTGTCGTACTTTTCGGGAAGGCCCTCGATGAACTCATGCGCGTGCGCCGACTTGGCCGCCGCGACGATCCTGTCCATCGGGACGTCCGAACGTCCGTAGGCGATGTTGTTCTTGACCGTGTCATTGAACAGAACGGTCTCCTGCGTGACGAGGCCGATCTGGCCGCGCAGGGACTCGAGCGTAACCGACCGGAGCTCGTGGCCGTCGAACAGGATGCGGCCGGCGCTCGGGTCGTAGAAACGCGGCAGGAGGTTGGCGATCGTGGTCTTGCCGGCTCCCGAGGCGCCGACGAGCGCGACGGTCTCGCCCCGCAGGATCGTCACGTCGACGCCGTCCAAGATCTTCTCGTCGTCGTACGCGAAATCCACGCGCTCGAATCGAATCTCGCGCGTGAAAGGCGGAAGCGTGACCGCGCCGGGAAGATCCCGGATCTCGCGCTCCCGGTCCATCATCGCGAAGACGCGCTTGGCCGCGGCGATCGCCTGCTGGACCTCCGAGTTGATCGTGTTCATACGACGGAGCGACATGAAGAAGTAGGCCAGGCTGCCCACGATGACCATGACGTCGCCGCCCGTAATGCGGCCCTTGGCCACCTGGCGGCCCGCATACGAGAACAGGAGCGCGCCTGCGACCGCGCCGAACAGCTCCATGACGGCGGGGGCCAACGCCAACGCGCGGGCGGACTTGAGATCGGCCGCGAGCATCCGGTCGAGGGCGGCGCGGAACCGGCGGATCTCGAACTGCTCCATCGCGAAGCTCTGGACGACCTTAGCCCCGGCGATGGTCTCCGCCAGCAGGCTCACCGTCTCGGCCTGCTTCTGCTGCGAGCGGGTGGACGCCCTGCGGAGACGCTGAGACAGCTTGACCATCGGGTAGGCCAGAAGCGGCAGCCCGATCATCGCGACGACGGAGAGCTTCCAATCCTGGATCAGAGCCAACCCGAGGAAGAGCGGCATGCTCAAGCCGACGCGGATGAAATCGGCGAAGACGTCGGTGGACACCCGCTGCAGGCGCGCGACGTCGGCGACGATGCGCGACAGGATCGTGCCCGTCGGGTTGGCCTGGAAGAACCGCAGCGACTGGTACGAGATCGCCTCGTGCAGATCCGCCCGGATGTCCCGGATGACGGCGGTCCCGGTCTTCATGACGTAGTACTGCCCAAAGTAGAGGAACACCGAGCGGAAAAAGAATATGGCGACCAGGAGGAGCGGGACCTCGAGGTAGGCGCGATCCTTGGCCCACGCGAGGAGCTCGGCGGACGGGATCTGTCGCTTCACGGCGTCGAGGATGTCGAAGGCGCCGGGCTTCTTTGCGACCGCGGGCGCGGCGACGGCGACGCCGGCGCTCCCCACGCGGAAGACCTCGTTCGCCAGCGGCTTGAGCGTCGCGACGACCGCGGTCAGGAGCAGCCCCGCGAGGCCAAGAAGGAGGGACGCCAGAACCAGGCGGCCGAAGTGCGGCCTCATGTAGCGGAACAGCCGGCGGAGCTCCTTCATGGGGCCGGATGGTACTCCACGGAGAGGCCGGGATTGACCGGCCGTGCGGGAAGCCCATATTCGTAATTGGGAGCGGCGCCCGGATGCCAATGCGTGTCGTGATCGTTTCCGAGAACGCCAAGTCGCGGGAGATCCTCGCGCAGGCGGTCCGGGAGCGCGGCGGGAAGCCGATGCTCGCGGGGACCGCCGACGAGGCCCTCCGGGTGCTTCAAACCGTCGCGGCGGATGTCGTCCTCCTCGAGACGTCTCGCGTGGACATTCGCGCGAGACGGTTGAAGGCACGTCTCGAGGAGGCTCGTCCCGGATGTCGCGTCGTCCTGGTGACCAGTTTCGCCGCGGTGCGCCGGTCTCCGGATCTCCTGCAGTTCGACTCGGACGACTTCCTCATCGGCGCCGAGTCGCTGCTCTCCATTCTCGAGCCTTCCGGTGTTCCGGCCGATACCTCCCGAACCGACGATGCCGAACGAGGGTTCGACGCCCTCGTGCAGACGGTGGACGTGCTCGTCGGGCTGCTCGAGCTCGGCGATCCCCACTTCCGCGGATCGTCGCATCGCGTGACGCGCCTCGTTCGCGCGGTGGCGGACGAGCTCGCGATCCCCCGGGAGCTCGTGCAGGAGGCCGTGCTCGCGAGCCTGCTCAAGGACATCGGCAAGATCACGGTGGACCCGGCGCTCTCCCCGACCGACGAGGACCTGAGCGTCGCGCGGAAGGAGGCGCTGCGGGAGCACGCGCCCGCCGGCGCGCGCCTCCTCGAGCACATCACGTTCCCGTGGAACGTGCTCCCGGTGATCCGCCACCATCACGAACGGTACGACGGTCGCGGCTACCCCGACGGCTTGAAGGGCCGTGAGATCCCGCTCGGCGCGCGGATCGTCGCCGTCGTCGACGCGTACGTCGCGATGTGCTCGCCCCGCCCTCACCGCGTGGCGCTCCGAACGGAGGAGGCCGTCGACGAGCTCGAGCGACAAGCCGGCCAGCAGTTCGACCCCGAGGTGGTCGAGGCGTTGATCCGGGTCCTCGAGAAGACTCACGCGGTGTTCGGCGCCGGCGAGAAACCGTCGGTCCTCGTGTGCGACGCCGACGGGGAGTTCCGCAAGCTCCTCCAGATGCGGCTCGCCAACGACGGCTACGACGTGCGCTGCGTGGCGAAGGCGGACGAGGCGCTCGAAGCGATCCTCACCATGACGCCGGATCTCGTCCTCGTCGAGGTGAGTCTCGAGGAGAGCGAGGCCTTCCAGCTCCTCAGGGAGCTGCGGAAGGACGCGACGTTCCAGCACGTCCCGTTCGCCTTTCTCGCCCGCTCGGAGAGCCGCTTGCTGAAGATCCGGGCGCTGCGCCAGGGCGTGGACGATTTTCTCGTCAAGGACGGCGATCTCGAAGAGCTGCTCGCGCGGATCCAGAACATCCTGACGCGCGAGTCCGCGCGGCGCGGCGGGGGCCTGAAGCGCGCCAAGCGCGGCGTCACAGGGCAGCTCGACAACCTCGGCCTCCCCGACATCGTCCAGACGCTCGCCATCGGCATGAAGACCGCGCTCGTCGCCCTCGCCCAGGGCGAGCTGACCGGTCGCATCTGGTTCCGCGACGGGGCGGTCGTCCACGCGAAATTCGGCGAGCTGCAGGGGGAGGCGGCGTTTCACGCGCTGGCGCGGTGGAAGACCGGGGAGTTCGCGATCGAGCACGGCGTCAAGAGCCGGCGCACGACGATCGAGTGCGACTCGATGTTCCTCGTCATGGAGTCGATGCGCCTCATCGACGAGGCGAGCGCCTAGGGGACACTCCCCTTTTCTCCAATAGAGGACACGTCCTCCTTCCCTTCGACTGACCTCGACGAGGCCCTCTGGATCGCGAGCGGCTCTTCAGCTTGAGCGAGCGATCCGGCGGAGCGAGCGCGCGGAGGCAAGACCGCGCGCGAGCGTGCCGCGGTGAGGTCAGTCGAAGGGAAGGAGGACGTGTCCTCTATTGGAGAAAAGGGGAGTGTCCCCTAACCGAGCTCGCTGCCGCGAAAGAACCAGCCGAGCTCGAACGCCGCGGTCTCGGGCGCGTCGGAGCCATGGCTGACGTTCTTCTCGATGCTCTGCGCGTAGAGCTTCCGGATCGTGCCGGGGGCGGCCTTCGCCGGATCGGTGGCTCCCATGACTTCGCGCCAGTGGGCGATCGCGTTCTCCCGCTCGAGGCACATCAGAACCACGGGGCCGGACGTCATGAACGCGACCAGGTCCTTGAAGAACGGGCGCGCCTGGTGGACCGCGTAGAACCCCTCCGCCTCGGCGCGGCTCAATCGATGGAGTCGCATCGCGACGATGCGGAAGCCTTCCCGCTCGATGCGGTCGATCACCTGGCCTGCGACTGCCTTCTGGACGCCGTCCGGCTTCACGATCGCGAGTGTGCGCTGCAACATGCCGTCTCCTCAGTGCGCCATCGCGCGTCGTAGGGTCTCTCCGATGGCGGCGGGCGTATCCACGACGTGGATGCCGGCCTCCCGCAGCGCCTTCATCTTCTCGGCCGCCGTCCCGCGGCCCCCCGAGATGATCGCGCCCGCATGCCCCATGCGCCGCCCAGGCGGCGCGGTTTGGCCCGCGATGAACGACACCACCGGCTTCGTCACCCGCGCGCGCACGAAGGCGGCGGCCTCTTCCTCGGCCGTGCCGCCGATCTCCCCGATCATCACGATCGCATCGGTTCCGGGATCGTCCTCGAAGAGCGCGAGGCAGTCGATGAAGCTCGTGCCGTTGATCGGATCGCCGCCGATGCCGATGCAGGTGGACTGGCCGATGTCGAGGCGCGTCAGCTGATCCACCGCCTCGTAGGTCAGCGTTCCGGAGCGCGAGACGACGCCGACGCGTCCCGGCTTGTGGATGGACCCCGGCATGATCCCGATCTTGCATTCCCCGGGCGTGATGACGCCTGGGCAGTTGGGCCCGATGAGGCGAACCGCCGCCTGCGTTTTCAGATACGCGACGACGCGCATCATGTCGAGCACGGGAATCCCCTCGGTGATCGCAACGATGAGCGGCACGCCTGCTGCAGCCGCTTCGAGGATCGCATCCGCGGCGAAAGGCGGCGGGACGAAGATCACGCTGGCATTCGCCCCGGTCGCCTTCATCGCGGCCTCGACCGTGTCGAACACCGGGATCCCCTCGTGGGACTGGCCGCCCTTCCCTGGGGTGACGCCCGCGACGACCTTGGTCCCGTACGCGACGGACTGCCGGGTGTGAAACGCCCCCTCGCGACCGGTCAAACCTTGGACGAGTAGCCGCGTCGCCCGGCCGACCAGGACGGCCATCGCTACCTCCGCCCTGCGGCCGCGACGGCCTTTTCGGCCGCGTCGCGCATGCCGTCGGCCACGCTGAAGGCGAGCCCCGACGTCCGCAGGATCTCGCGGCCCTTCTCGACGTTGGTCCCCTCGAGGCGAACGACGATCGGCACCTTGGCCCCGAGTTCCTTCGCGGCCGCGACGACACCCTCCGCCACGATGTCGCAGCGCATGATCCCGCCGAAAATGTTGATGAGGACCGCCTTCACATGCGGATCGGCCAACAGGATGCGGAAGGCGTTCGTCACCATCTCCTTGGTCGCGCCGCCGCCGACGTCGAGGAAGTTGGCCGGCTGACCGCCGTGGTGTTTGATGATGTCCATCGTGCCCATCGCCAACCCGGCGCCGTTCACCATGCAGGCGATGTTCCCGTCGAGCTTGATGTAGTTGAGGCCGGACTTCGAGGCCTCGACCTCGAGGGGGTCTTCTTCGGCGAGGTCGCGCAGCTCCTTGAGCTCGGGGTGCCGGAACAGGGCGTTGTCGTCGAGACCGACCTTGGCGTCGAGCGCGAGGAGTCGCACGTCTTTGGTCTGGACGAGCGGGTTGATCTCGATCATCGAGGCGTCGGTTCCCTGGAATGCTGTGTAGAGCCCGCTGCACATCCTCGTAAACGCCGCCGACAGCTCCGGCTTCAGGCCCAACCCATAGCCAAGCTTCCGCCCCATCCAGGGCTGGAACCCCGTGATCGGGCTGACCGTCAATCGCTGAATCGCCTCGGGGCGCGCCTCCGCGACCTCTTCGATTTCGGTGCCGCCCGCAGCAGACGCGATGAAAACCGGCGCCTGGGCGGCGCGATCGACGAGCAGCGCGAGGTAGTACTCGGCGGCGATTGACATCCCCTCTTCAATCAGAACTCGGCTCACTCGGCGCCCTTCGGGGCCGCTCTGCTTCGTGACGAGCACGTTGCCGAGCATCTTCCTGGCAACGTCTCCGGCCTCGGCGGCATCCGAGACGATCACGCCGCCGAGCGAGGTGCCCGTGAACCGTCCCCTGCCGCGGCCGCCCGCGTGGATCTGCGCCTTGACCACGACCTTCGGCGTC
>JAYUCM010000012.1:0-6501 GCA_043740355.1 Acidobacteriota bacterium
CAAGACCCTTCGGATCCATGAAGCTCCTCCTTGCCGGCGTCAGTGTGCCGGGCGGACGGACATGCCGATGAACGTCGAAACGAGCGTCGTGAAGATGAATGCCTGGATGAAACAGACCAGAAGCTCGAGCACGAAGATGAACAGTGTGAACGGTACCGAGAACGCCGCGACCCAGATAGACTTCAAAATGAAGATGAGCGAGATCAGACCGATGATGACGACGTGGCCCGCCGTCATGTTCGCGAAGAGGCGGATGCAGAGCGCGAACGGCTTGGTGAACAGGCCGAGGATCTCGACCGGAAGCATGATTGGATACAACCAGGGTGGTAACCCGCCCGGCATCACGTGCTTCAGGTGCTTGACGATCCCGTACTGCCTGATCCCCGCGAGGTGGATCATGACGAACGCGAGGCCCGCGAGCGCCGCGGTGACGCCGATGTTGCTCGTGGCCGTCGACATCCCCGGAACGAGTCCGAGCAGGTTGCAGGTCCAGATGAAGAAGAAGCTCGTCAGCAGATAGGGGAGGTACCGGTCGGCGTCCTGGCCGATCGCCTTTCGCGCGATTTCGTCGCGAACATACCGGATGAAGACCTCGAAGACGTTGCGCCAGCCCTTCGGCACGGGGTCCTTGACTCGGTGCGCGGCGACGACACCCAGCAGCAGAAGCACGAGGGAGGCGATCCACATCATGACCACGTGGCGCGTGATCGAAAGATCGATTCCCCCGATGTGGACCTGCCGCAGCGGAATCGTCACGTGCGTGAACGGGATCTCGATGACGTTCCCATCCGTGATGTGATGATTGATCAGCTCGCTGACGTTGAACGCGCCCTCCGTTGCCGGAGCTTGCGCCGCCGCGGCGGTCGCGACCTGCGTTGCCGTCTCGCTCATCCGCGCTTCTCCGTCCCCACGCCCCGGGTTCCCCGAGAGAGTGCGAACCAAGCCATCTCGAACGCCATCAGCGGCACGAATCCGGCCGCCAGCCCGGCGAGCGACGCCGTCGGCGCGGCTCCGCCCGCTCTTGCGGCGCCAAACGCCACAACGACGGCGAAGACGAGCCGGACAAAGATCCCCGTTTGGACGGCGACGACGAACCGCGATCCCGCGCGGCCGTGCTCACGGGCCAACCACGCGCCGCCCGCGACGCCGGGAAGCGCCATCGCCAGAAACCCCTTGGCCGCCCAATCCGCGACGAGGACATCGCCCCCCGTCGTCCAGGGCAGCAACGCGGCCGCACCGACGAGCGCGGCCGTCGTGGCGCCGAGAACGAACGCTGTCGCCGACATCCCGGTCACGCGCGCCCCCCGCGCTTCGCGCCTCCCGGCGGAACGACCCGCCGGTAGAAGTTCCACATGCCCGCCGCCGCTCCCGCGACCGCTCCCGCAAGCACCAGCCACGGTCGAGTCCCCAAGCGACCGTCGAGCCACCGGCCGCCGAACAGTCCCGCGAGTAGCGGCGCCGCCAGCTCGAAGCCAAGACCCACGAGCTGAAGCGGCGAAGGGCTTTCGGCCCCCCGCCCACTCTCATCCTGCCGGTTCAACATCTCCGTGCAGGGCGGTGGACTCTAGCAGACCGGCACGTTTTCATCACCGCGAACCGGGCGCCGTCAGCGACGGCTGCGGCCCGACCTCGACCAGCGCGGACCGCGGGCTCGTTCCGGCGACGCCGCGCGGATACTCGGCGGTCTTTTCGACTTGCGACACGAGCCGTTGCACGGGCTCGTCGAGAACGCGAAAGAACGGCTCGGGCCGGATCCCGATCCAGAACGCCAACGCCACGAGCGGCACAAGATACGCGAACTCGCGGGGGCTGAGGTCCGCCAGTTTGCGGTTGTCCTCGTTGTCGAGCTTGCCGAACATCGTCCGCTGAAAGAGCCACAACATGTACGTCGCGCCCAAGACGAGACCGGTTGCCCCGAGGATCGCCCATGCCTTGGTCGCAAGACCGAACACGCCGACGAGGATCGTCCACTCCCCGGTGAATCCGTTCCCGGGGATGAGGGGCATACCGATCGAGGAGAGCGTCATGATCATGAAGATTACGGCGAACCACGGCATCACCTTCGCGAGCCCTCCGTAATCTCCCAATTGGCGGGTGTGCCGCCGCTCGTAGACGACACCGACGAGGAGGAACAGCGCGCCCGTCGAGAGGCCGTGGTTGATCATCTGGAGGACGCCGCCGGCCAGACCCTGGTAGTTCAGAGCGAATACGCCGAGCATGCAGAAGGCCAGGTGACTGATCGAGGAGTACGCGACCAGCTTCTTCCAGTCCTTCTGCACGAGCGCCACGGCGGCTCCGTAGATCACGCCGATCACGCACAGCGTGAGAACGAACGGGGCGAAGCGTCTCGTGGCGTCGGGGAGCATCGGCAGGCTGAACCGTAGGAAACCGTAGATCCCCATCTTGAGGAGCACGCCGGCCAGGATAACGGAGCCCGCCGTCGGCGCCTCGACGTGCGCGTCGGGAAGCCACGTATGGAACGGGAACATCGGCACCTTGATCGCGAATCCAAGGAA
The DNA here is from genome assembly GCA_043740355.1 of Acidobacteriota bacterium. Classification (GTDB taxonomy): domain Bacteria; phylum Acidobacteriota; class Polarisedimenticolia; order Polarisedimenticolales; family DASRJG01; genus DASRJG01. The sequence goes on from JAYUCM010000012.1 coordinate 2,517, forward strand.
AAACGCCAGCCAAACCCACACCTGCAACGCGACCCAGTCGGGCCACGTGCCCATGGACTGCAGGATGCGGATGTCGAAGGTGGCCACGCCGGTCAGAGCGTTGTGGTGAACATATAGAGCGATGATCCCGATGAGCATCAAGACGGAGCCCAGGAGCGTGAAAAGGAAGAACTTCACGGAGGCGTAGATCCGGCGGGGCCCGCCCCAGATCCCGATCAGGAAGTACATCGGGATCAGCATGACCTCCCAGAAAACGTAGAACAGAAACGTGTCCAGACTGACGAACACGCCGATCATTCCCGTTTGGAGAATCAGGAGATACGCGTAGTACTGATTCTCGCGTTGGCGGACGGCGGACCACGACGAGAGGATCGCGAGGAAGCCGAGCACCGTGGTCAACAGGACGAGCAGCATCGAGATTCCGTCCACCCCGACGATGTAGCGAACACCCAGCGACGCGATCCACGGCACGTCGACGACAAACCGGAAACCGTACGGATCGACGGGCGCCGCCGCCCATCCGAACCAAAGCGGCAGGCTGAAGAGCAGGTCGAGCGCGGCCACTCCCGTGGCGGTTTTCGCGACGAGCCCGGGGCGGTCGTTCGGTAGGATCAGACATAAAACCGCGCCGAGGAGCGGAAGGTAGGCGACAACGTCGAGGAGCCGGTGACCGAACGGGTTCATCCCGCTTCATACTCCGCCCCGAAGGCGCGTCACGCGCACGGAGCGGGTGAACCTATCACAGCCTCGCGGGGGCGGTAAAGGCGAGCCGAGGACTAGGCCGTGACCCTGCTTTGGAGGGCGGTCAGCACGTCCCAGACGCGATCGCTGTAGGCGAGAGGAATGCGGCCGTTCGCGTCGCGCCGGGCCTCGACGAAGGTCGGGCCGGAGGAATACGCGGCCAGCGCGGCGTCTTGATCGCCGAAACGGTCCAGCAGACGGCGGAGGTAGGCGCAGCCGAGCATGACGTTCACATCCCGGTCGAACAAAAGATCGTCTCCCGTCCACTTCAATCCCAGGTCCATCGCAAGGTCTCGCGCGGTGACACCTTGAAGCTGCATGAGTCCCATCGCGCCCTGCTCGGAGACCGCGGTCGGGTCGAAACGGCTCTCGACCTGGATCACGGCGAGCACCACGAGCGGATCGAGGCGGAAACGCCTGGCGTAGCGCTCGACGAGCGGGACGACGGCTTCAGCCTGATCGCGGCTGGCCCCCGGGAAGACCTCGCGCGTGTCGGCGAGCACCCGGCGCGACCAGTCGAGGGGAAGGCTTTTGGCGATCGCGTGGTTTTTCCCATGGAGCGGTGCCGGCAAGTCGGGCGAAGAGACCACCGGACGGGCGAACTGGCCCGAAACCACGAGCCAACTCGCGACGGAGAGCACCGCGACGGTCCGAATGATCCAGCGCATACCGAGAGGGTAGGGGCTGGATTCCGGGAGCGTCAACCTGCGAAACCAGGGAATTCGTATATTACTTCAATTTTTTGGCGGGTGCGCTTGGCGGTGCAGCCCTTTTTTTCTTCGCGTCGAGGCCCATTTTTGCGTCGATCGCCGAGGGGACGACCCGCAGCGCGACCTGGAGCCCGCTGCGTTCGATGCGGTAGGCTCGGTCCACGCGGACGAGCACTCGGCCGCCCCGTTGCACGTCATCTTGTAGAGCCTCCCCCGGGAAACGGGCCTGGAGGCAACGCTCAAGGGCGTAAGCGAAGTCGTCCGCGTCCTCGTCGGTGGTCCACCGCGTCACCCAGACCGTCGCCCCCGCCTCGCCCGTCCCGGCTTTGGATCCTAGGCCGGGCTCGAAGCGCCAGAGTGCATCGGCCGCCCAGCCGTCCCCCGCGATCAGCCCGAGATTGTCCTTGCCCGTCAGCAGCGACACCAAGCTGACGATCCCTTGCTCCCCCAACGAATCCCGATCGGCGGGCGACAGTTCCAGGGATCTCGGGAGGGACGGTTCGAGAATCTCGACCGCCGGCGTCGGGGCGCGGTCCAGGTGGAGCACGTCTCGGGTCGTCCGGCGGCTCTTACGCTCTTGCGCCAGTCGGCTGAACCCACCCTTTCTGGCAAGGGACGCCGACTGTGCGAAGCCGTCCAGATAAATGAACTCGAGCAAGCTCGCCGTGACGGGACTCGCGGAGCGCATCGTTTCGGAGACAAGACGCCCACCGAGCGCGTCCTCGGGGCGTAGGGTGCCGGACACGACCTCGGGCTCGAGGCCGACGCCGCCGAAGAGAAGGACGAGCGCGGCGAGATTGGCGCTTCCCTCCGCCAGCGCAGAGCGCGCGAGCAGTGCGTCGGTCGTGACCGGGCCGTCGAGGCTCGGGCCGTCCAGTAGAGCGTGCGCCACGTAGTGCCCCGCGACGGGTTCGTCGGGGGCGACCCCCGTCGTCAAGAGGATCGAGGCGTCGGGATCTTCATCCGGGTTACCGTGGCCCGAGGCCGGGAGCAGACGCTTCGGGTCGACGAGCAGGCGCGAGCGCGCCGCATCGAACGTCATCCCCGGCACATCTTGCTCGATCGCAACCACGAGATCCTTAGGCTCGGTTCCCGATCCGAATCCGATGTCGCGCCATGCGCGCCCGCGTGCCGCAGCGACTGCCGAGGGCAGCAGTTGTTGCGCTCTTGCGGCCACCTCGGCATCGCGCGTCGCCTCGTCGGCCCGCACGGCGACGAGGCCGGGCGCACGTCCGCGTCCGACGATAGCTGCGATGCGATCGCCGACTGCGCGCACCGAGCGAGCGAGGTCCACGTCTCCGCCCTTGATCGTCGCGGCGGCGTCCGCGTCGGGGTCTGGCCGCGCGGCATCCTGCGCGGCAGCGCACGTGACCGCGAGAGCGGCAGAGGCGAGCGCTCGGCGGAGCGTCATCGAAGCGGTGGATCGGAAAGGACGACGACGGCATCGCCGGGTTTCAAGGACTCCGCGGAGACGGTGCCCGCGGCGAACTCGACGACGTAGCGCGCAGGCGTAAGAGGCACGATCGAGGGACAATCACCGTTGGCCGGGCAAGGCGCGCGGTTCAGCGCCAACCACACGACGCGCCCGCTGACGTCCAGCCACACGATGTCGAGCGCGACCTTGCAGTCCTTCATCCAGAACGAGTGCAGGTCATCAGAATCGAAAATGAAGATCATCCCCTCGCGCGGCCCGATCTTCTCCCGTCCCATGTACCCGCGCTGCCGCGAGACGTCGTCCGACGCGACCTCGAGCGAGAACTCGTGTCCGCTCGGCAGCACGGCAACGGCCCAGCGCGGTGCCGGTGCCGCCGGCGCGGGACCGAAAACCGCGAGTATCCCACCAAAAACGTAGGGTAGGGCGCGATTCACGGCTGCGCCGGGAGGAACGCGCCGTCGACCACGATCAGGTCCGCCGATTCGGCGCGACCCCCCGGCGCTCCATCCGCGCCCTGGCACGTCAGCCGATAACCTTGCGCCGTGGCCGCATACAAGAACGGGTGGCCCCAGGGATCGTTCGGGACGCTGGCGATCTTGGCGGGAACGAGCTCGTCGAGCGTCGCAGGCGTGCGCCCGGTCTCGCGTCGGAAACTTTCGCTCGCGCGTGCGAGCTGCACCATCAGCTCGCGGGCGCGCCGTGCCGGATAGTCTTGAACCGCCGTCGCAAGTCCCTTGTAGACGACGATCTGCTCGCGCGCCTTCTCGGCGACGCGGGCGTCGGGATACTCGTCGATGATCTTCTGAAGAAGGTCGACAGCGCCCTGCGTATCACCTTTCTCGACGTGGTCGATCGCCTGACGCCACAAGCGTTCCGCGCGACGCTCTGCTCCCCCGCACGACGATGACGCGACCACGAGTGCGCTCGAGAACACGACGATGAAAAACAATCTTGCGCGGTCGGTTCGCGTGTTGACTTCGTTTCCACGTCGTCTCATAATTCGCGCGCTCTCGAACACGGGTGGTCCTCGGCACTAACGATTTCGCGTCCGGACATCGCGCGTCGGCGTCCGACCGGTGGGCTTACTTTAGATGACGCT
>JAYUCM010000013.1:0-2641 GCA_043740355.1 Acidobacteriota bacterium
TGGCCGCCGAGGTTCAAGAGCACGACACCCGAGAAGCCGAGCACAAGCCCAAGCCACTCACGTCCGCTCGCCTCCTCGCCCGCGAGTCTTCCGAAGACCGCAGCCCAGATCGGCATCGATGCGACCACGATCGCGCAGACGCTCGACGACACAGCCTGCTCTGCGATCGCGACGGCGCCGTTGCCGAACGTGAGGAGCACCAACATGACCCCTATTTCTTCAAGGCGCGCGCGGCGTCGAGGAGCTCGCGGGCGGCGGCGCGGAGCGCGTCGGCCGAGTTGCCCGAGCCCCCCGCGAGTCCTTGATGCTGGCGGTCGTCCGGGTCGCCCAGTCCCGCGTCGCGCAGGCGCCGCAGCCGGTCGAGGATCAGGTCCCGCACCTGCTCCGCGTTGTCGACGGCTCGCAGGGTGCCGGTGTGCATGGTGGCGCCGGGCGCGTTCCGTTCGTGTCCGTGGCGGTTGGTCGCGCTGCCGCCGCCCGCCGTGTGTACGACGACGTCGGCGATGCCGAGCAGACGCTGCAAGGGCCCCTGCCGGATCGCAATGTTCTGCACGTTGGCGAAGGTGAGCGTCATCTCGCGCACGCCGAAGATCCCTTCGCGGACGCGCAGGCTCCGGTCGGTCACGATGTACCAACGCATCTCGTAGTTCAGGCGGGTCGCGGCGAGCGAGAAGGGCATCTGCACGAGGAACAGCCCCAATCCGAGAATCTCGACCACGTGGAATCCCCCCAAGGCGACTCCGCCTGCCGTAGGCTTCAACGTGACCAGCATCGAATGAGCGACGAGGACGGCGGACACACCGGCGACCTGCCTGAGGCCCCACGTCACGAGCAGGTAGTTCCAGTAGTTCGGCGCCGAGCGGAAGGTCCGGATCGATCCCGCCGAACCGGCCGGTGCGCGCGGCTCCGGGGGGACCCTCGCGGCGCGGAGAACCAGCGCCTTGAACAGCTCAAACACCGCTGTCCTTCCGTCGGTCGAGCTCGCGCCGGAGCGCGCGGAGCTCCTGGCTGACCTCGCGCATCGAGGCGGCGACCTCGGCGAGGAGGTCTCCCGCCGGAGCCGCCGCGACGGCCGGAGGCAAAGGGCCGGCGGCATGCCCTCGCATTTTCGAGTAGATGAAATCCCGGACCAGCTCGTACTCCTTGATCCCCTCGATCGTCATCTCGGAGGCTCCGCCTCCGCTCGCGGTCTGCACCTGGATCCGCGCGAGGCCGAGCCACCGCTCGATCAGGTTGCTCGTCAGGTGGATGTCCTGGATCCGCGCGTAGGTGAGGTGGATCTCTCGCCGAAAAAGGATCCCCCATCGCATCGAAATCCCGTCCCCGTCGAATCGGTAGCGCATCGTGTGGTAGCGGAAGTACTGCGGAATGATGAAAATCGGGAACAACGGCCCCGTCAGAAGACAAACCAGGGTGTAGTACGTCATCAACGACGGGTCCGGGCGCTCGATCCGGTGGACTGCCGCAGCGTCGATCGCGTCCGTGGGGGAGCTCACGGCGCGGAGAATAGCAAATGCCGGGGGGGCTCGGGGCCCGGAACGGACTGGCGCGCGCCCCCGCAAAGAGTAGATTCTCTCCTATCCGGCGAGAACCGTCGCCGGTTGAAGGAAGTAGGTGTGCCGCCATGACCGCGAACGACGAGAAGTCGGCGAACAATTTCCGGATTCTGGTGGTGGACGACGAGGTCCCGGTTCTCGAGGTCATGGCCGAGATTCTCGGTGCGGCCGGCTGGAAGGTCGACGCATTCTCGAATCCGACGGAGGCGCTCCAACGGGCCAAGCGGACGCGCTACGATGCTCTCGTTCTCGATCTGTACATGCCCGAGCTGCCGGGTCTGCTCTTCCACTCCAAGCTGAAGTTCATCGACCGGGAGCTGTGGACCCGTACCGTGTTCGTCTCCGGCCACTTCTCGACCGAAGATCTCCGGCGCTCGCTGGAAGGGACCCCGCGCTTCGTGCAGAAGCCCTTCAAGTCCGAGGCGCTGGTGGGAACGGTCGGGATGGCGCTCCCCGAGGTCTCACGGACACCCGGCGAGGGCGTCCGTACTTGACGACGCCCTAGGCGAGCCCGGCAACGAACGACTGGTAGAGCGGCGTCGGGTCCGACAGGCGTATCCCCATCCCGGCCGGACCATCCGGCTCGGCGCGCCGGCGTTTCCACATCACCAGGCCTCGCAACGGGAGCGTGTGTCCGTCGAGGTCGAGATGGATGAGCAGGGACCGCCCGCCGTCCACCGGCGAAGCGACGCCGACGAACATCCCCTCCGCGGAGACATTGACCGTCACGCCGCGTGAGATCGCGCGATCGAGACTGAATCGCACGGGAAGGCATTTCGACTTGCGGAGCGCGGCGGCAAACGCGGGATGCGCGGAGCCTCGCGCATGCGACGCGATCGGGGATCGCGCCGGCGCCGAAAGGTCACGACGCGAGAAGCGATTTGCCTTCACGTGGCGCTCGACGAACGCGATCGCCTGCGCTTCCGCCTGTTCGGGCGTCTCGCCGACGAACTTGAGCGCGCCGCGCCGGCCCGGAGCGGACCACAGCGCGTTGGGGTAGGTGACGATGCGCGCCATCCATCGGTCGTGCGACGGCGCCAGGAGTACGCCGATCTCCTCGTGCCCGAACGGAGTTTCGACGCCAA
>JAYUCM010000014.1:0-2627 GCA_043740355.1 Acidobacteriota bacterium
GAGGTGAGCGTCTATGCACGGCCCGCTCTGGTGGTCGAAGGTCCCGACGGCAAACCCACGTCGCAAGGAGTCAGCGATCTGAGGTTCCTCGCCGATGGCTCGCTGGTGCTGTTGAGCAACGTCCCCAAAGGTGCGCGGGCCGACGGTGGGGGCGCCGCGTGGCGGCTCAAGGGGCCCGACCAGCCCCCGGCGCTCTTGTCGCGCTTTCACGAGCTCAAGCCCGAGGGCGTCACTGCCACGGCAGATGGCAAAGCGCTGCTGATCGTCTTCGACCGCGGAAAGGAGCGGCCCCAATGGCTCACGGTCGTGCTCCCCAACTGAGCGGTAGGCATGGAGCCTCTTCGCGCGGCGCGGCGATTTTCGCTCTACCCGGGGTGGCGCTCTTGCTGCTGGCGGGGTGCCGGCCGCCCGCCCTCGAGCCGATGCGTGCGCTCGAGCAGCTGCGTGAGCACGGCCTTGAAGTCCGCAAGATCCACCTCGCGATCGAGCACGATGAGGAACTTCGTCAGCGAGAGCTGGCCTTCCCCGAGGATCCGGAACGCCGACGCCATCGCCTCGCGCTTGTACCGCTGCTTGACGACCGCGGCGGCCAGAGAGTGATAGCCGGTCTCGCCGTAGGACCACAGGCGCGTCACCGCGGGCATCACCAGCGGGAAGAGCGGCGACAGCAGCTCTTGAAGAAGATCGCCGATGAAGAAATCCTCCTGGCGGGGCTTGCCGACGACGGTGGCCGCCAAGACGGCGTCGCTCCGATGCGCGAGGTGCGACACCTCGAACACCGGATAGTCGTGGCGGAGGGAATAGTAGCCGTAGTGATCGCCGAACGGCCCCTCGGGGCGGCGCACCTTCGGCGGCACCGTTCCGATCAGCGCGAACTCGGCCTCGGCAATCAACGCGTCTCCACCCGGGCCGGGACACGTCGCGAGCCGCCGTCCCGCGATCAACGAGGCGAGCATCAACTCGGGGACGTTCTCGGGGAGCGGCGCGACCGCAGCGAGGATCAGCGCTGGCGGGCCGCCGAGGAAGACGGTCACCGGCAGGGCTTCACCCCTGGCCTCCGCGACCGCGTAGTGGAAGCCTCCGCCCTTCCCGATCTGCCAGTGCATCCCGGTCGTCTTCGGGCCGTGCACCTGGAGGCGGTACATGCCGAGGTTGGGGATCCCGGTTGCGGGGTGCCGCGTGAAGACGAGCGGCAGCGTCAGGAAAGGGCCTCCGTCGTCGGGCCATGTGGTGAGGACCGGAAGGCGGTCGAGACGCACGTCGCTCGTGACGATATCGGTCACCGGCCCGCGCGATCTCGGCTTCATGCCGACCGAGAGCGCCTCGAAGGCGATGTCCCGTGCGCCCCAGAGCTTGCCGAGCGTCGGCGGCAGGATCGTCTCGGCCAGCTCGACGAGGCGTTTGATCAGTCGCTCCGGACGCGAGCCGAACGCAAGCGTCGCGCGCCGCGCCGTCCCGAAGAGATTGGTCGCGACCGGGAATCCGGACCCCTCGACGTTCGTGAAGAGTAGCGCCGGTCCGCCTGCGGCGATGACCCGGCGGTGGATCTCGGCAACCTCGAGCGAGGCTGCGACCCGAACGTCCACGACCGCGAGGTCACCGTCCCGCCGGAGCCGGTCGATGAACTCGCGTAGGTTCGTAAACGACGTTTCGGCCATCTGACGGCATTATGATGGAATCCTCTTGATTGGAGATGGGTCGATCATGCCTTACCGCAAGCTGGCCTCCGCGATCCCGCTCGTCCTCGTGCTCGCCGCGTGCGGCGGCTCCAAGAGCGTGACGCCACCCACGGAGCAAGCCGCAACGGAGCCCGCCAGCGAAGTGTCGTCGAAGGGTCCGGTGCGCGGCGTCGCGTCGACGTCGGGCGACTTGACGACATTCCGCGAATGCGGGGTTCCAGCCATCCACGCGATGACCCTGACCAATCCGGGCGGCGAGCTTCAGCGGGCTTTCGCCTCGCTCTCCGCAAAGCCATCCGACGGAATCTACGTCGAGCTTGCCGGCGTGCGAGGAACCAGCGGCACGACGCTCGCCGTCACGGCGCTCTTGCGAGCCCGCGGCCTGGGCGATTTCATCCCTTGCGATGCACCCGTGTTCGACGGCGAATTCGTCGCGAGCGGCAACGAGCCGTTCTGGGCGATCGAGATCCGCGAAGCCGGCATCGTCTACCGGTGTCCGGACGTACCAAAGGGCCGAACGTACCCGTATGCGTTCACGCGAACGGAGACCGACTCGGTGGTCTATGCGACGAAGATCGAGGGTCCCGCCGTCTCGACGCTCGAGATCGCGCTCGAGCCGGGGCGCTGCGTCGATTCCATGTCCGGCGAGCTGCGAAGCTTCAAAGCGCACGTCTCCGTCGACGGCCGGAAGCTCGAGGGATGCGCCGTCGCAGGCGTTCCGCACGGGGAGTTCGGCAACGGACCTCTCGACGAGCTGAACCGCTTCGCGGGGACGAGTCCCCGCACCGTCCACCTGTGGAAAGAGCCGGTGATCGAGAAACGCCTGGAGGCTCTGCTCGGAACGACCCTGCCCGCGTTTCTCGAGGACATGCAGGTGCAAAGCCCGCTCATGAAGGACGGCGGCGTCTTCTATGTCACGGGGAACAAGCCTCGTCCGGGGGGCTTCGA
>JAYUCM010000015.1:0-2618 GCA_043740355.1 Acidobacteriota bacterium
CCGAACTTCGGCGTGAGGGTCTCGCGTTCGAGCTCGAGACGCTTCGGCCGCTGGAATCCTTTCCAAAGCATGGCAACCTCCAATGGGGCCGTAGTAGCCCCAGGACGGGCTTACTTCGAGTAGAGCTCGACGATGAGCTGCTCCTGGATCGGCAAGGCGATGTCTTCGCGATTCGGGAGCTGCTTCACCGTTCCTTGGAACCGGTCGGCGTCGAGATCGAGCCAGCCGGGAACGCCACGGCCCTTCGCCGTGTCCAGGCACATCTTGATCAATTCGTTTTTCCGGGAATCTTCCTTGAGGGAGATCACGGCGCCGGCCTTGACGAGGCTCGACGGGATGTCCACCCGGCGATTGTTCACCAGGATGTGGCCGTGCGCCACGAGCTGCCTTGCGGCGGAGCGCGAGAACGCAAACCCCAACCGGTACACGACGTTGTCCAGCCGGCACTCGAGCATCTGGAGCAGGTTCGAGCCCGTGATCCCTTTCTTCCGCGCGGCATCGGCGAAGTAGTTGCGGAACTGGCGCTCGAGCACGCCGTACATCCGCTTGACCTTCTGCTTCTCGCGAAGCTGCACGCCGTAGGCCTGGACCTTCGTCCGGCGCCTTCCGTGCTGGCCCGGGGCGTACCCGCGGCGCTCGAACGCGCACTTTTCCTTGAAGCACCGATCGCCCTTCAGGAAGAGCTTCATCCCCTCCCGCCGACAGAGCCTGCAAACCGATCCGGTCGTTCGTGCCACGGTGTGAATCCTCCCCTACGTCTAGACGCGGCGCCGCTTCGGCGGGCGGCAACCATTGTGCGGGATCGGCGTCACGTCCTTGATCGACTTGACGTCCATTCCCGCGGTCTGCAGCGCGCGGATCGACGATTCGCGCCCGGCCCCCGGACCCAAGACCCGGACATCGAGCGAGCGCACCCCGTGCTCCTTCGCCGCGTTTCCGGCCGCCTGCGCCGCGGTCTGGGCGGCGAAGGGAGTCCCCTTGCGCGAGCCCTTGAACCCCTGCACGCCCGACGACGACCACGAGAGCACGTTCCCCTTCGGGTCGGTGATCGTCACGATCGTATTGTTGAACGACGCGTGGATGCACGCGATCCCGTGCGGGATGTTCTTCTTTTCTTTCTTGCCGCCCTTTTTTCCGGGCGCCTTCGCTGCCTTAGCCATTCTTCAACCCCTTAGCCCTTCTTCCCCGTCGTTTTCTTCTTGCCCGCGATGGAGCGACGCGGCCCGCGGCGAGTCCTGGCGTTCGTGTGCGTCCGCTGACCCCTTAACGGAAGGTTCCGGCGGTGGCGCATCCCGCGATACGAGCCGATCTCGATCAGCCGCTTGATGTCGAGTCCGACGCTCTTGCGAAGGTCCCCCTCGACGCGGCCCTCCTGGTTGATGACGCGTGTGATCCGCAGGACTTCGTCCTCGGACAGGTCCTTCACCCGCACGCTCGGCTTGACGTTGGCCTTCGCGATGATCGCCAGGGCGCGCGACCGGCCAATTCCGAAGATGTACGTCAGCCCGATCTCGACCCGCTTGGATGGCGGCAGGTCCACGCCCGCGATACGTGCCACGGAATGCCTCCTCAGCCCTGGCGCTGCTTGTGCTTCGGGTTCTCACAGACGACCCGAACCACGCGCTTGCGCTTCACGATCTTGCATTTGTCGCAGATTTTCTTCACCGAGGTCCGGACCTTCATGACGCGTTATCTCCTCGATCTCACTTGTAGCGGTAGACGATGCGGCCCCGGGTCAGATCGTAGGGGGAGAGTTCCACCAAGACGCGATCGCCCGGGAGGATGCGGATGAAGTGCTTGCGCATCTTCCCGGAGATGTGGGCGAGTACGCGGTGTTTGTTCTCAAGCTCGACGCGAAACATCGCGTTCGGCAGCGGCTCCACCACCGTGGCCTCGACTTGGATCGCCTCTTCCTTCGGCATCGTCTCGTCCAACTCCCCTCCCGCGCCGCCTCAGGCGGCCACGGACACTGGATCGCCCAGAACCTTGGGCCCGCCGGTCGTCACCGCGACCGACAACTCGAAATGCGCCGACAGCGAGCCGTCGCGCGTGCGCGCGGTCCATCCGTCTTCGGCCGAAAGCACGACCTCGGGGCCCCCGGCATTCACCATCGGCTCGATGGCGAGCACCATCCCCGGCGCGAGGCGGATCCCCCGTCCGGGAGGTCCGAAGTTGGGGATTTGCGGCTCTTCGTGGAGGCTCGACCCGATGCCGTGCCCGACGAACTCCCGCACGACGGAGAAACCGTGCGCCTCGACGTGCGATTGGACCGCGAAGCCGATGTCGGAAATGTGGCGCCCCGGGCGCGCCTGCTCGACCGCGCGTAGAAGCGCCTCGCGCGTCACGTCGAGCAGCCGCTGCGCCCCGGGCGCGATGGACCCGACGGGAAAGGTCTCCGCCGCGTCGCCGTAGTACCCGTTGTACAGGACGCCGAGATCGACCGACAGAATGTCGCCGTCGCGCAGCACGGTCCGCTCGCTGGGGACGCCGTGCACGACTTCGTCGTTCAACGACGCGCAGACCGTGCCGGGGAAGTCGTGCCCGTCGTTGCGATGGGGGTAGCCCTTGAACGCCGCAACGCCTCCGGCTTCGCGGATGCGCCGCTCGGCGAACCGATC
>JAYUCM010000016.1:0-6384 GCA_043740355.1 Acidobacteriota bacterium
GTGATCGCCGTCTGGCTCTTGCGATGGGGTGGTGTCCGCCCCCGCGATCCAGAAGTACGGCCGTCCGGACGGATCGAGACGCTCGACGGCGGCCGCGCGGTAGGTGCGCGCGCCCTGCCGCGTGATGCGGATCCCCCGCGGCTTCCCGTCCGGCACGTTGACGTTGAGCAGCACGCCCCGCGGGATGCCGTTTTCCAGAGCCTTCGCGGCGATGCGCGCGGCGAGGGCCGCCGCCACCGTGTAGTCCGCCCGCCCTTCCGCGTCGCGCTCGACCGAGAAGGCCACCGAAGGAATGCGCAGCAAGGTCCCCTCGAGGGCGGCGGCCACGGTCCCCGAGTACGTGACGTCGTCGCCCAGATTCGCGCCTCGGTTGATCCCGGACAGAATCAGACCGGGAGGCCGTCCCCCGGTCAGGTTGAACACGCCGAGATGGACGCAATCCGTCGGCGTTCCGTCGACCTCGAACCGGTCCTCTCCCCGCGAGCTCACCCGCAGCGGCCGGCCGAGGGTCAGCGCGTGCCCGGCGCCGCTGCGCTCGCGGTCGGGGGCGACCACCACGACTCGCCCGAGGTGCGCAATCGCCGCAACCAGCGCCTGGAGTCCGGGCGCATCGATCCCGTCGTCGTTGGTCACGAGCAGGCAGGGGCGGTCGTCGATGGCGCTCACGCGGCGGCATGGTAGCCCACCAACCTTGTCCGGAGCCTTCGGGGAAATCCTCCCGCTCGAGTCGTAGAATTCCCGGTCCTGGAGGAGAAAGCCATGACCCTAGTCAAAGACAAGAAGGCGGACCTGGCGGGACCTGGAATTTCGACCTACGACGAAGTCGCGAAGATCCTACCGGACGGCTATCGGTCGATCCTGGACCGCAAGGAGACCCAGCTCGCCCTCGCGGCCGTGAAACGCTTCATCGAAGACGGCCTCTGTTACGAGCTGAACCTCTTCCACGTCGAGGTGCCCCTCATCGTGACCAAGGAGAGCGGCATCAACGACTACCTCGACAGGGACGGCTCGCGTACGCCGATCACGTTCCCGTGCGGTCTCGGTCTAACCAAGCGCTTGAACGGCCAGGTGGTCCAGGCCGCGACCAAATGGAAGAGGATGGCGCTGGCACAGTTCGGATGCGCGGTCGGCGAAGGGATCTGCACCGACATGCGCGCCGTGCGCAAGGACTACTTCCTGGACCACGATCACAGCGCCTACGTCGACCAGTGGGACTGGGAGAAACGCATCACGGAAGCCGACCGAAATCTCGACACCCTGGTGAGCACGGTGCGCGGGATCTGGAAGGTCATCAAAGGCGCGGAGGCGTTCGTCCAAGCCCACTTCCCGAAGTTGAAGGAGGTCAACTTGCCGAACCTGCCCGACGAGCTGACGTTCCTGCACGCCGAAGAGCTCCTCGACATGTTCCCGGACCTGCCCCGCAAACAGCGCGAGACGCAGATCCTGCAGAGACACCCCGCGGTTTTCATCATCGGGATCGGCTCGGTCCTCAAGGACGGCTACCCGCACGAGATGCGGGCCGCCGACTACGACGATTGGGTCACACCGACGGTTTCGAGGGACGGCCAACGCTTCCACGGGTTGAACGGCGACATCCTCGTCTGGAACCCGATCACCAAGCGCCGGCACGAGCTGACGTCGATGGGTATCCGCGTGACGAAGGAGACGTTGAAGCAGCAGCTCACCATCTCGGGCCAACTCGATTTCCTGAAGCTCCCCTACCACCGCGCGATCCTGAACGACGAGATTCCGCTCTCGATCGGCGGCGGCATCGGCCAGTCGCGAACGACCATGCTCCTCCTACGCAAGGCACACCTGGGCGAGGTGAGCGTGACCCTTTGGCCCGACGAGCTGAAGGACATCTGCTCCAAGAAGAACATCTTCGTCTTGGACTGACGGCCGCTCTACGGAGCGGTGCGGGCCCCCGCGGGATCGAACATCTTGGGGTCGAGGGGCCGAACTTCGTAGCTTGTGAACGCGAGCGTCGTCACGCTCGAGCCGCCCTTGGCGAGAAGGTCGCGGATCTCCATCGTCTTGATCCGGAGATTCTCGCCGTAGCCCGTGAAGAGCACCTCCTTCGCTTCCTTCCCCGAAGCGAGGGAGAGCCGCAGGCGGCGCGGGAGACCGTCGTCCCGTCCGGTCCACAAGACGGCGGCCGGATACGCCGACCCGGCCCGCTTCGCCTTGAGGTCGAGGACGCGGCACGGCGTCGCGACGCCGCTCTCCGCGACGGGAGACTCTTCCGGCCGGAGCGTGGCGTCGTACTCGTCCGCGAAGCGCAAGCGCGCGATGTCGCCGAACGACGCGGCGCCCATCAGGCGCTGCGTCTTGCTGACGGGGATCGGACGCGAAGCCGTGGGAACGATCAGCCAGACGTGATCGCCCACGGTGAGGATCTTCCGGTCTTTCTGCTTGCCCTCGCGGAAGACAACGAGCGATTTGTCGGTCCCCTTCACGAAAAGATCGAGCGCGGTGGCCGCCGGTTCCCTGCCCCGCTCGTTCACGACGACGCGCGCGTGGATGACCCCTTCGGGGAACGCGTCGTGAGACGCGTCCGCCCGCACCAGCATGGCGGAAGGATCGGCGGTAGGCGCCCCGGACAGTGCGGAAACGGAGGCAAAGGCCAGGACCCATGCGGCGGCGATCCGAATCCTACACATGCGCCAACGCCTCGATGATCGACATCCGCGCGGCCCGGCGCGCCGGAAACCACGACGCCGCGACGAGCGTGGTGCTCATGGCGATCGCCGCGGCGGCGTACGCGGTCACGTAGAGGTTGACGTGCAACGCCACGCCATGAGAGACGCCCGGCGGCGGGGGGAGAGTCAGCCCCGAGTGATTGAGGACCTCACGTATGGCCAGAGCGACCAAGGCACCGCAGAGGCAGCCGGCAACCGCGAGGATGAGCCCCTCGGCGATGAACATCCGCTTGATGGCGGACGGGCGCGTCCCTAACGCACGGAGGGTCCCGATCTCGCGCGTCCGTTCGGCCGCGGCCATCATCATCGTGTTGGCCGCGGCGAGCAGCACGACGACGACGAGCACCAGACCCATGAATCCGAAGATGCCGATGTAGAGCAGCTTCACCTGCCGGTAGAAGACGGCGAGCTCCTCCCAGGTCTTCCCGGCGACGTCGATCCCCTCGCGATGGAGGCTCGCCAGGAGCCGGGGCCGTGCCGCCGCCGCGTCCGCGGGCTCGTGCAAGACGACCGTCAGCTTCGAGACGCGTCCTGATGCGACGAGCAGATCGGAAGCAAGCCCCAGGGTCGTCGCGAGGTAGCGGTCGTCCAGCTCCTTGATCGGGATGTCCGCCAGCCCCGTGACGGCGGCGTCCAAGGCGTTCAACACGCCGTCCGGCGTCGTCGCGAGAAGCGTGATCGTGTCGCCGGCGCTCACGTTGAGCGCGCGCGCGAGGCCGCTGCCGAGCACCACGCCGCGCTCCGACGCATCATGAAACCACCGTCCGGCCACGAGCAGCTTCGCGGTATCCATCGTCCGCGCCTCGGGGGCGGGGTCGAGCCCGGTCCCGAGAAACGGGACCGACCGGCTTCCGTTCGTGGCGAGCCCGACGAAGTCGATGCGCGGCAGAACTTCCTGGACCTCGGGGTCCTTCGCAAGAATCGCGGCGGCGCGATCGCCTTCCTTCAGCCCGTGCTCGAGCGCGGCGTCTTCGTTCCCCGAAAAGAAGGCCGGATCGGCGAACTGCAGATGACCGGTGCCGTTCCGGATCGTTCCGTCGCGAAGACCTTGAAAGGACTGGGACATGAACCCGCCGGCCAGCGCGATGGCGGCGAAGCCGAAGACGACGACCCCTCCCGTCAGAAGGCTCCGCCTGCGGTTCCTGGCGACGTTTCTCAGGGCGAGCTGGGTGAGGCTCATTGCGGGGACGGGCTCCCGGCCAGCCGGCCGTCGTGCAGCGTGAGCACGCGTTGCGCCCGCGCGACGACGCGGGGGTCGTGCGAGGACAGGACGAAGGCGACGTGGCGCTCCTGGTTGATGCGAGCCATCAAGTCCAGGACCTCGTCGGCTGTCTTCGTGTCGAGGTTGGCCGTCGGCTCGTCGGCGAGGATCACCTCCGGCTCGTTCGCGAGAGCGCGCGCGATGGCGACGCGCTGCCGCTGGCCGCCGGAAAGAAGATCCGGACGAACCGCCTCCTTCTCCGAAAGGCCGACGCGGGAGAGAAGCTCCAAGGCCGATCGGCGCCGCATCCCGGCCGCTACGCCCTTGAGCATCATCGGGTACTCGACGTTCTCGCACGCGGTGAGCACGGCGACGAGATTGAACGATTGGAAGACGAAGCCGAACCGGTCGCGCCGCAGATCGGCGCGGGCGTTTTCGTCCATCGTGGCCACGGACACCCCGTCGAAGGTGAGGCTTCCCCCGTCGGGTCGGTCGAGGAGTCCGAGGAGATTGATCAGCGTGGTCTTCCCGGAGCCGGACGGCCCCTGGAGGACGACGAACTCGCCGCGCCGGATCGTGACGTCGACGCCGCCCAACGCTTTGACCGGCGTCGCGCCGAGCCAGTACGTTCGCGTCAGCCCTCGGCCTTCGAGGAGCGTCTCTCTCACTTGAGGAGTTCGCCTAACGCCTCGAGCATCTCGGGACTCGAGATCAGGGCCTGATGGGACCTCTTGGAATGCACGACGCGTGCGAAACAGAGACTGCTCGCGGGATCGTGCGAGAAGCCCTCGGCCACGAGGGAGCGGATCGGGACCATCGCATCGCCGGGCTCGCGGAGGAGCGGCTTCAAGCGCGTGCGGCCGACGGCGGGTGCATCGAACCGGACCTTGATGCCCCCTTTGCGATGCGTCACGAGCGCCGTGCGCTGCACGGACCGCGACAGACAGGCCACGACGTAGAGGGTGACCGGATTCGGGGTGCTCGCCAGCTGGTTCATCGCGGCCCGCATCCTGGTGCTGCGGGCGAGCTCCCGCTCCAAGTGCTCACGTCTGAGGCCGTAGGGAGTCGCCGAATCTTGCTGCGGATCGACGACCGACCAGCCGACACGCTCCCAATCGTCGGGATCGTCGAGATCGAACGGGAGCGCCTTGCCGTCCCCGTCGACCAAGGGGGCGATGCGTCCCGGAATCATGTCGAAGACGGCCGGATAGGTGAAGAGCGTTTCCGGCGAGAATCCCCCACGGTGCCAGCGGTAGAAGATCCCCTTCTCCAGACGCTCGAGAGCGATGAACGTGCCGTCGTTCGGTGTCGCGATGAGGAAGATCGTCCCGATCTGCGCGCTACCCGCCCAGGTCACCGGAGGGAGCGGGCCGGTTTCGCCCAGGGGGGTATCGCCGTACATCAGCGCATAGCGTGCGAGAAGGCCTCCCAACGAATGACCGAGGATGATCGCGGGCGGCGTGTCCACCGGCGCGCGCCGGTAGAACGCCGCAAGCTCACGCGAGAACCGCCGGCCGTTCGTCTCGACGCTCTGGCGCCAATCGTACGGGAAGTAGAAGTACTCGCCGGCTCCGGACGGAGATTCCCAGTCTCCCGGGCGATAGCCGAGCTTCCGGAGCTTCTTCTCCAACCCGTCGTAGGCGTGGATGCGGAACTTCATCCCGCCGACGCGCACCTCGCGCAACAACCTTCCGGCGACGATCGACGAGCCCAGCGGATCGCCGATCGGAAGCGCCAAGAGCTCGTTGCCGTCTCGCTTGGCCATCAGCCGCGCGCTGGGCCAGACGCGCTCGCCCGTGGCAGCGAGCACGAGCTCCGTGCCCGGCGCGCCGGGGACGATGACGATCGGGGGGCGCGGCCCGGAAGTGGCGGCGGCGGTGCGCACCTGCGGGGCCGCATCCTGTGGCGGGATGTCGGCCGCATGGAGCGACGATGCGCCAAGGACGAGCCCGGCGCCCAGGAAAGCGATCGAGGTCGTCATCGAGAAGGTCCGCATGACGTGCGTTGGTCGTCCCTCACTCGAGCACGGGTTCGGAGGAGTCGTCAACCGCCGGACGGATCTTATCGTTCGCCATCAACATTCGTGCGCAGCTGTTCCAACGGAGGACCGCGTCGTCGTCCCCGGCGGGGCGCAGGCGTAGGGCGCGCTCGTACAGGCCCATGGCGATCTGCAGCCACTCGAACGCCATCGTCCCCGCCATGGGGCTACCGGACCGGAAGTGAGCCTTCCCCCGCCGCTCGCAGAGGATCCCCTCGTAATAACAGCGCGTGTAGGCGTCGGGCAGCTGCCCAAGCAGCGCTCGGGCACGGTCGAACGCCGGCTGGAGCTGCCTTGGGAATTGGTCAGTCAAGGCGAGGAACAGGGTGACGACGGCCTCGGCGTTGTCCTCATCCACCGCAAGAACGTCGAGGCAGATGCTCTCGGCCTGGAGCGGCTGGTTGAGGAGCCTGTAGCGATGCGCCTTCTCGAGCGCCGCCGGGATC
>JAYUCM010000017.1:0-6376 GCA_043740355.1 Acidobacteriota bacterium
AGGCCGGTGAGGACTCTGAAGACGAGAAGTGCGCCAAGGCCCGGCGCCACGCCGCACAGCATCGTTCCCAGCGAGTACGTCAAGATCGTGACCGATAGCACGGGCTTGCGGCCGAAGCGGTCGGCCAGCCACCCGAAGACGACACCGCCCACCGCCGTGGCGCCGAGGCTCGCGCCCAACAGCAAGGAGAGCTGAGTGTCGGTCAGACCGAGATCCCTGCGGATCGGGACGAGGAGAAACGAGAACAGGACGAGATCGTAGAAATCGAATAGCCATCCGGCCCAGGACATCGCCAGGATGGAGTAGTGGCGCCGTGTGGGCGTTGCGCTTTCGTTGAGCAGCGGCACAGGATGTTGTGTCATGGGCGCGTGCGCCGCACGATACACTTCTACCGATGGCCACGTTGGGCGAAAGACTCAAGGTCGAGCGGGAAGCCCGCGAGATGACCCTTGACGCGATGGTCGTGGCGACCGGGATCGGGCAGAGCTACCTGGACGCTCTCGAACGGAATGCGATTGACGAGCTTCCGGGCAAGGCATTCGGCAAGCTCTACATACGGGCGTACGCCGAGGTCTTCGGGTTCGATCCGCAGCCCTGGATCGACGACTACGATCGCGAGCAGCGCTCGGCGCAGGGTCCCTCGACGGAGCCCACGCTTGCCGCACCGGCGGGGTCGCGTCCCGTCGCTGAGGCCATCGCGCAATGGAAAGCGGCGCGGTCTGCGGCGGACAAGGCCGAGCGCACCGTCGGGCGGGCCGTCGAACCCGCCGTCGAGGCGGTCACCCAGCCGGTCGTCATCGAGAGTGTTCCCGAGGCTCTCATCCAGCACGAGCCGTCTCCCGAGGAACCGGCCGCTCCGTCCGATGCGATTCCGAATGTCGCGGCCGATGTCGTCATCCTCGACACGCACGTGCGCGTCCCGACGGCGAGGCGCCTCGTCGCGCCGCTCGTGCTCTTGGCGTCCGTCGCAATCGCCTCGGCGATCTACTTCGGCATGCGCGGGACGGGCAACGACGAGCGCACGGCTGAGGCGAGCTCGACGTCCACGAACCCGACGCCACCTCGTGTCGAGCCCACAGCGGAATCGCGCCCGCTCGAGACTCCACCGCCCGTCATCGCGAAACCTCAGCCGCCGCCGGCCCCGGCGCCGGCACCCGTCGTCCGAACGGCGAGTCCGGCCAGCGATCTGACCGTGTCCGAGTTCGGCGTCGGCCGCCGCATGGTCAACCTCCGTCTCGAGGGCGAGAGCGATCATTTCGCGCAAGGTGAGCGCGTCTGTTTCGCCTCACGCGTGCTCGGGGGACAGCGCGGCGATCGTATCCGCCACGTCTGGATCTACGAAGGCAAGGTCGAGCAGTCGATCCCGCTGCGACTGGGCGGGGCGGACTTCCGCACGCACAGCAACAAGACCCTGGGACACGGGGGAAGTTGGGCGGTCGAGGCTCGCGATGATGAGGGCAGCGTCCTGGCCCGGACGACTTTCACGTGCTTGCCGGCAGATCGCTGAAACTCAACTTCCTCCTGAATTCCCTGCGCAGCAGTACGAGGTTCACGACCATCTGAAGCGCAACCGAGGCTCGCAGGCGTCTCACCAGATGCGGACGCGATCCTTCGGATCGAGGTAGAGAGCCCGCCCAGGCTTCACGTCGAACGCGGCGTACCAGGGATCGAGATTCCGCACCGTCGCGGCGCGGTACCGGCCCGGGGAGTGCCCATCGACGATCACCTGCTGGCGCTGCGCGGGCTCTCGCGCCTTCACGCGCCAGCTCTGCGCGAAACTGATGAAGAACTGTTGATCGCCTGAAAAACCGTCGATGACGGGGGCGGGCTTGTCCGAAAGCGCAATCTTGTAGGCGTCGTAGGCGGCGGCCAGCCCGGCGACGTCGGCAATGTTCTCCCCCAGGGTCTGCTTTCCGTTGAGGGCGAGGTCGGGGAAGGGCCGGTACGCGCCGTACTGCGCGACGAGCGCCTCCGTCGCAGCTTCGAAGTGCTGGAAATCCGCCGGGGTCCACCAGTTGTTCAAGCGGCCCGAGGCGTCGAAGAGCGCTCCCTCGTCGTCGAAGCTGTGGCTGATCTCGTGGCCGATGACCGCACCGATGGCGCCGTAGTCCATCGCGATCGGGCGGTTCGGATCGAAGTAGGGGGGCTGCAGGATCGCGGCGGGGAAATTCATCGCGCCCAATGCCGGCAGGTTGACCGCGTTGACGAGCTGCGGGTTCATGACCCACTCGGAGCGGTCCACCGGCTGCCCGAGTTTGGCGAGGCTACGCTGCAAGTCGAACAACTCGGCGCGTTCCGCGTTGCCGACGGCGTCGCCGCGCACGATCGTGAGCCCGGAGTAGTCGCGCCACGTGTCGGGATAGCCGACGCCCACCTTCAGCCCGGCGAGCTTCGCCTTGGCTTTGGCTTTGGTTTCTTCGGTCATCCACGCGAGGCTGTCGATGCGCCTGCCGAAGGCGGCCAGGATGTTGGCGACCATGGCCTGCGCGCGGGCCTTCTCCGCGGGCGCGAAATACTTCTTCACGTACAGCTTGCCGACAACCTCCCCCAGCGCGTCGCTCGTTGCGGCGACACCGCGCTTCCAGCGATCGCGCAGCTTCGCCACGCCTTGGACGGCCGTTCCGTGAAAGGCGAACGATTCTTCGACGTACGCCTTCGGGAGAAGCGCCGACATGTGCTCGATGGCGTGGAAGCTCAGATAGTCTTTCCAGGCTTCGAGCGGCTGGGACGCGACAAGCGCGGAAATGCCCGTGAAGGCGCTCGGCTGCCAAACCACGAACATCGAAGCATGCTCGAGTCCGGCCGCCGCGAAGTAGACGTCCCAGTCGAGTCCGGGAGCGCGGGCAGCGAGCTCGGCGCGGGTCAAGCGGTTGTTCCCTTTCTTGATCTCGCCCGAATCTTCGCGGCTCCAGTGAGCCTCCGCGATGCGTCTTTCCAAGTCGAAGACCCGCGCCGCCTTGGCGGAAGGGTCGGAAGCGCGCGCAAGCTTGAAGACCGCGGCGATGTGCTTCAGGTACTTGATCCTGATGTCCGCCATCTTGGGGGACGGATCGAGGTAGTAGCTTCGGTCGGGCATGTCGAGGCCGCCCTGCAACAGGAACGGGACGTAGCGGGTGGGCTCGCTCAGATCCTGCGCGACCCAGAGACCGAACAGATTGTCGGTGTAGAAATTGGTCGCGTTGAACGCATCGACGTCCGCGCGCAGGCTCGATCCCAAAACGGCCGCCAACTCCCGTTGCTCCGTGATCGCCGCGATCCGGTCGAGCTTGGCTCTCAGGGGAGAAAGGCCCCGCGCCTCGATCGCGGCTTCGTCCATGAACGTCGCGTAGTAGTCGCCGACCTTCCGGAGCTCGCTGCCGGCGGGAGCGGACCCCTTCGCGGCGTTCTGAATCAACTCGACCGTGCGTCGCTCGGTCAGCGCCGAGACGACCGCACCGGTGCCGTACGAAGCTCGGTCGGGCGGGATGGCCGTTCTCTTGAGCCAGCTTCCGTTCGCGTACTCGAAGAAATCGGCACCGGGAGCGATCGATCGATCCATCCCGGCGACGTCGAGAGCGGGCCGTCCTGCGGAGGAGACGGCCGTAAGTGCCGCGAGAACGAGAGCCGCCATGGTTTTCATGCCGTGGGTTTACGCTAGCAGGCGAGGATTGTTGCGGTCGCTCAATCGCGCCGCGGCTTGCGATCCAGGCGGCCGATGAACAGGTAGAGGCTGCCGCAGGCCGCGAAGAGGATCAACGAGATCACGGCACCGGGCAGGACCGGGTCGCGGTGCCCCGCCAGATACGCTTCGAGGGTCGCCGTCAGCAGCCACATCTGCACGACGAGGAGGACGACGATGAGGCCGAGCGCGGCGTTCAGTGCGGTCAGGCGCTTGTCCCGTTCCATGGTCAGCTCTCCGATCCCGTCGTCATGCCGACGGCGATGAGCTCGCTCCCCCGTCGCTCGAGAAGCACGCGGGGCAGCGGCCTCGGGGGCGGGCCCTGCAGCACCCGGCCGTCGCGAGACGAGAAGTACCCCTTGTGGCACGGACACTCGATGCGGTCGCTGTCCTTCGCGTAGTAGACGGCGCACGACAGGTGGGTGCACTTCTGGCTGAAGGCGACGAAGTCGTCCTCCGACCTGCGAATCAGGAGACACGGCTCGCCGGGAGCCGGGTAGTCGAACACGGCGCTCCCCCCGACCGGTAGGTCTACCGCGCCCGGAATCGCCGTCTCCCCCAAAACCCGCTCGTTCTTGAGCCACGACTTCGTCAGGATCCACAGGTTGCCGACGAGCATGCCGAGGCTCGTCAGGACGAGGAACCTGGCGAACTGCCGGCGGGTGACGTAACGCTCGTCCCCCTCGCCGATGGGAAACTCTTCGCGCCACGCCGCGGGCCGCTCGTTCGCGTTCGCGCTCATGGACCCCCCTCCCACATGTAATCGACGATGTCCACCGTGATGCGGTCCAGTCCCGCCGGCGCCATCATGAAATTCATCGTTTTCACCGTCTGCCGTCCGAACACGAACGTGTTCACCGGTTTCTCGCGCCGGGTACGCGCGATCTCCTCCGGGGAAACGTACGACAGCGCCTGTGACGGACAGACCGTCGCGCACATCGGCTTCTTGCCGGCCGACGTCCGATCGAAGCACAAGTCGCACTTCATCATCTGCTCGATCTCCACGAGCACGTTGGGCACGCCGAACGGGCAGGCGATGACGCAATTCGAGCAGGCGACGCACCGCGGCTTGAGCGCGGAGTGCACCACGCCCTCCTCATCTTGCTTGATCGCATCGGCAGGACACACCTGCGCGCACGTCGGGTTCTCGCAGTGCATGCACACGGTGGGGACCGTCGCGATCGAGCTGGCACGGTCCACGTAGTCGACGTGGATCATCGAGTGCCCGCGGTGGCTCTCACATTCGGCGCACGCGCCGACGCACGCCTGGCAGCCGATGCACCGGGACGGATCGATGAAGAACCCGTTCCCGAACATCAGGCCTTCCTCACGCGGCAGGCCGAGACCTTGTACTCCGGGATCTTGCTGCGTGGGTCGAGCGTCCGGTGTGTCAGGACGTTGGCAGAGCGTCCGTCCGGCCAGTGGTACGGAATGAAAACCGTGTCCGGCCGGATCGTCTTGACGATCAGCGCCTGGATCGTGATCGCGCCGCGGCGCGTCGTGACCGTGACGCGATCGCCCGGGGCGATCGAAAGCTCGGCCGCGAGCCGAGGGTGCATCTCGCACAGCGGCTCGGGATTCTGCGCAAGCAGCGCGCCGATCCGGCGGGTCTGCGCGCCGGAGAGATACTGGCTGACGACACGCCCCGTCGTCAGGTAGATCGGGAACGCGTCATCCGTCGGGTCTCCCGACTCGCGATACTCGGCCACATGGAATTTCGCCTTGCCGTCCGAGTGGAAGAACCGACCTCCTTCGAAGAGCCGAGGCGTACCCGGATGATCCTCGGTGGGGCACGGCCAGAAGATGCCGAAGCCGCTCTCGATCTTCTCGTAGGTGATGCCTGCGTAATCGGCCGGACCGCCGCGCGACGCTTCGCGCAACTCGTCGAAGATCTCCCGCGAGGACGTGTACGGGAAATACTGCTCCTTGCCAAGGCGCCTCGCGAGGTCGACGTAAACCCTCCAGTCCTCGCGCGCGTTTCCGGGCGGATCGACGGCCTTCGCAATCTTGATGACGCGCCCCTCGGCCGAGCAGGCGACCCCTTCGTCCTCTTCGTGCAAGCTTCCCGCAAAAACGACGTCGGCGTGGTGGGCCGTCTCGCTGAGGAAGAAGTCCGTCACTGCGAAGAATTCGAGCTTGGAGAGCGCCTCCCGGACGTACCCCGAGTCCGGGAGCGAGACGAGCGGGTTGAAACAGATCGAGATCAGCCCTTTGATTTCGCCGCGGTGGATCGCCTCCACGATCTCCATGGCGCTCAGACCGGCCTGCGGAATCTCCTCGGGGCGGATCCCCCACACCTTGGCCACGTGCTCCCGCGCCGCGGGATCGGCGATCGAACGCTGCCCGGGAAGCTGATCGCACTTCTGCCCGTGCTCGCGACCGCCTTGGCCGTTCCCCTGCCCCGTGATCATCATGCAGCCCGCCCCCTCGCGGCCGATGTTGCCGGTGGCGAGACAGAGATTGATCAGCGCGAGGCAATTCTCCACCCCCTTCGAATGGTGCTCGATCCCGCGTGCGTGAAGGGCCACCGCGCGCTCGGCCCGGGCGAAGGTGATCGCCGCCTTTTCGATCGCATCCGGAGGCACGCCGGTCAGCTCCGCGGCGCGGCGGGGGTCCCATCCCTTCACGGATTCCGCGACGGCCGAAAAACCCGTCGTGTGGGTTTCGACGAAATCGTGGCGCACCAGCCCCTCGCGTATCACGACGTTGAGCATCGCC